>NZ_DCLI01000022.1:350-125409 GCF_002320975.1 Clostridium sp. UBA1652 | reverse complement strand
AATGTTAGTTATTATGAAAAAGGATTTATTAAAGATGGAAAATCTCACAAAAGAAGAGATTTTAGATATATTAAATATAGCTGATCAACTAAAATATGAACATAAACACGGGATAGAACATCATCACTTAAAGGGTAAAACCTTAGGTATGATTTTTCAAAAGGCTTCTACTAGAACTAGAGTAAGCTTTGAAGTTGGTATGTATCAACTTGGAGGAAATGCTTTATTCCTAAGCTCAAAGGATTTACAAATAGGAAGAGGTGAACCTGTTTGTGACACCTCACGTGTTTTATCTAGATATCTAGATGGCATAATGATTCGTACCTTTGAACAAAAAGAAGTTGATGATTTAGCTAAATACTCTGATATTCCTATAATAAACGGACTTACTGATGATGAACATCCATGTCAAGTTTTAGCAGATTTAATGACTATAAGAGAGTATAAAAAAAGCTTTGATGGATTAAAGCTTGCTTTTATAGGTGATGGTAATAATATGGCTCAATCCTTAATAGTAGGTGCATTAACTCTAGGTATGGATGTGTCTATAGCATCTCCGTCTGGATATACTCCAGATAATTATTACTTGGAGCTTGGAAAAGAATTAGCTGAAAAGACTAACGCTAAGTTTGTTCTTACAGATTCTCCAGTTGAAGCAGTTACATCTGCTGATATTGTTATTACTGATGTTTGGGCAAGTATGGGGCAAGAAGCTGAAGCTAAAGAAAGAGTTGAAGCTTTTAAGGGTTATCAAATTAATGAAGATTTAATGTCTTACACTAATCCAAGATCTCTAGTTCTTCACTGTCTTCCTGCTCATAGAGATGAGGAGATTTCTACTGAAACATTTGAAAAACACTCAGAAGAAATCTTTGATGAAGCTGAAAATAGACTTCATGCTCAAAAGGCTGTATTAGTTAAATTGTTAGGTAATAAATAAACTTTAAAGAGCTGATTAATTTCAGTTCTTTTTTTATGCTCTGATATAATATTATTTTCTTCATTATAGATTTATAAAAATTAATGTAAAAATTATATTATATTCCCAATTATTTCGTACTATATTATATAAAAATTATTTTATTTTTATACGATAAAAAAGCGTTGACACTATATTGTGTTGATGTTACTATTACCTATGAAACATATAGGAAAACTAGGAGGGTATCTATTATGAAATTAAAATCTTTATTATTAACTGGTATATTGGCTTTGTCTGTTGTTTTTACTGCATGTGCCAAGACAAATGATAATACCTCAAAAGACGCTGCTCCAGCAAATCTTTTGGAAAAAATTCAAAAAGAGGGAGTTATTCGTGTTGGTCAAGAAGGAACTTATGCTCCATTTACTTTTCATGATGAAAGTGGAAAGTTAACAGGTTTTGATGTTGACATAGCGGAGGCTATAGCTCAAAAGCTTGGAGTAAAGGCTGAATTTATAGAAACAAAATGGGATGGAATATTCGCAGGACTTGATGCTGAAAGATTTGATATAATTGTAAATCAAGTTGGTATAAATGATGAAAGAAAAGCAAAATATGATTTTTCCGATCCCTATATTTTATCAAAACCAGTTCTTATAGTTACTGGAGATAATAATACAATTACTAAATTTGAAGACTTAAAAGGAAAAAAAGCAGCTCAGACCTTAACTAGTAATTTAGGAAAAATTGCTCAATCTTATGGCGCTGAACTTGTACAAGTTGATGGTTTCAATCAAGCTATTGATCTTTTAACTTCAAATAGAGCGGATGCAACTGTTAACGACAGTCTTTCTTTCTTAGATTATAAGAAACAAAAACCTGACACAAACTTAAAGGTAGCTGCTGAATACTCTAAAGGTGATGAAAATGGAATTATGTTAAGACAAGGTAATAAAGAGCTTTTAGATGCTATTAATAAAGCCTTAACTGATATTAAAGCAGATGGAACTTACCTAAAGATTTCAGAGAAGTGGTTTGGAGAAGATGTATCCAAATAAAGTGGTGATAATATGATTTTTAGTGATAAAACAATACGACTATATGATATATTTACAAATTCATTTTTTCCATTATTAAAAGCAGGATTAACCTATACGGTTTTTCTTGCTATTATCTCTTTTGCTTTAGGTTTAGTTCTAGCATTAGTTACAGCTTTGGCACGTATATCTAAATTTAGACCTTTAGTAGCTATATCATCATTCTATGTATGGATAATAAGAGGAACCCCTCTATTAGTTCAACTCTTTATAATCTTCTATGGTTTACCTTCGGTTGGTATTATACTAGACCCACTTGTCGCTGGAGTTATAGGTTTTACATTAAGCGTTGGAGCATATAATTCTGAGGTTATTAGAGCTGCAATTTTATCAATTCCTAAAGGTCAATGGGAGGCTGGATATTCATTAGGAATGACCGATACTCAAGCCTTAATTCGCATAATTTTGCCTCAAGCAGCTAGGGTATCTATACCTCCATTATCTAATTCTTTTATAAGTCTTGTAAAAGATACTTCACTTGCTGCTTCAATAACTGTAGCTGAGATGTTTCAAATAGCTCAAAGAATAACTGCTACAACTTATGAACCGTTATTATTGTATTCTGAAGCTGCGTTGATTTATCTACTATTATGCACAGTATTAAATATTATTCAAAGTAGAATTGAGAAATATTTAGAAAGATATGTAGCTAAATAATGGAGGTATTTTATGATAGAAATTAAAAATCTACACAAAAGTTTTGGTTCAAATGAAATTCTAAAAGGTATAGATTTAATAGTTGAAAAAGGTGAAACTATAGTTATAATTGGGCCTTCAGGTTCAGGCAAAACTACTCTTTTAAGATGTATGAACTTATTAGAGACCCCAAATGATGGTATAGTTCAAATTGGATCTATGAGATTAGATTTTAGTAATAATATAAAACCTACAAAAAATGATGTTGTCTCTTTGCGTAAGCATACAGGTATGGTATTTCAGGGATTTCATCTATTTCCTCATAAAACTGTTATTGAAAATATTATGGAAGGTCAGATAACAGTTCTTAAAAGAAATAAAGATGAAGCTAGAAAAAAAGGAATGGTTCTTTTAGATAAAGTTGGCTTAGCTCACAAAAGTGATTCTTATCCCTTTGAATTATCTGGTGGACAGCAGCAAAGAGTTGCAATTGCTAGAGCTATGGCAATGGATCCTGATGTTTTATTATTTGATGAGCCAACATCTGCTCTTGATCCAGAATTGGCTGCCGAAGTACTTAAAGTTATGAAAGACTTATCTCATGAAGGAATGACTATGGTAGTAGTTACTCATAAAATGAGCTTTGCAAGAGATGCTGCAAACAAAGTTATTTTTGTTGATAATGGTTTAATCCTTGAAGAAGGAACTCCTGATTATATCTTCAAAGAAACTACCAATGAAAGAATTAAACAATTTTTAAATATGATAGATGATTAAAATTCATCTTGGAGGATAAATATGAAATTTGAAACATTATTAATACATGGCGGTATAGATGGAGATGAACATACAGGTGCTGTAAGTGTGCCAATATATCAAACTTCAACTTATAGACAAGCTGGTATTGGTGAAAATAAAGGATATGACTATTCTAGAGCTATAAACCCAACAAGAGAAGCACTGGAAAAGCTAATTGCAGAGATGGAAAATGGTGTAGCAGGTTATGCTTTTGCATCAGGTATGGCAGCAATAACTGCAGTTTTAATGTTATTTAAAAGCGATGATAAAATATTGATTTCAAATAATATCTATGGCGGTACTTACAGAGTAATAGATAAAGTATTTAATAATTTCAATCTGAAATATGAAATTATAGATACAAATGATGAAAATGAGATACTAAGTAAGATAGATGAAAGTGTAAAGGCTATTTTCATTGAAACTCCTACAAATCCGCTTCTAAATATAACTGATATTAGTAAGGTTTCATCAATAGCTAAAAAACATAAATTATTAACTATAGTTGATAATACTTTTATGACACCTTATCTTCAAAATCCTATAGATTTAGGTGCTGATATAGTTATTCATAGTGCAACTAAATATTTAGGCGGTCACAGTGATTTAATAGCTGGGTTAGTTGTAGTTAATAATGACGACTTATCAGAAAGACTTTACTTTATTCAAAAATCTACAGGAGGTATTCTAAACCCATCTGATGCTTGGTTATTGATAAGAGGTATTAAAACTCTCTCTGTTCGTATGGACAGACACATAGAAAATAGTGATTATATAGTTGAATCACTATTAAAAAATGAGGCAGTTAAAAACATTTATTATCCTGGCTTAGTGACTCATCCTGGTCATGATATTCAGAAAAAGCAAGCTAGATCTCCTGGAGCTATAATATCATTTTCACTAACTGATGAGTATGATATTAATAAATTCTTTAAGGCTTTAAAATATATAATGTTTGGAGAAAGCTTGGGGGGAGTTGAATCTATTATTACTCATCCAGCCTCAATGACTCATGCATCAATACCTTACGAAGTTAGACAAAAGATAGGTATTGTTGATAATCTTATTAGATTATCTGTTGGTATTGAGAATAAATTTGATTTAATTGAAGATATTGAAAATGCCATAATTTCTTCTAAAGTTAAATAACTAAGTTAAACATCAAAAGAAGATGCTATATAATAACATCTTCTTTTATTTATATTCTTAATTATTTTATATAGTCTTTATAGTTCTCTTGAGTAACTTTTACATAGTTAATCCATACATATTTTCCTTCAGTTACAGGGTAACCAATGTTTGCTTCGTTAATTTCTTTACCTTCTGCAGCTGCTAAAGCTATATTAACTGTAGCTTTACCTTGGTTTTCTGCATCATTTAAAACTGTTCCAAGAAGAGATCCTTCTTTCATAGCTTGTAATGCAGGTGCTGTAGCATCAACTCCAACTACTGGAATGTATTTAGAAGCATCGCCTTTGTTATATCCTTCAGCTTTTAAAGCTTCTATTGCACCTAGAGCCATATCATCATTATTTGCTAAAACGGCTTCTATCTTATCAAGACCTTGACCAGTTATAAATGCTTTCATAAGGTCAGTTGCTTTAGCTTTGTCCCACATAGCTGTATCAGCAGCAAGTTTTTGAGTTTTGAATCCACCAGCTTCTATAGCTTTTATTGAATATTCTGTACGAAGAGTAGCATCTTGATGTCCTGGTTCTCCTTGAAGCATTACATATTGAATTACTCCATCCTTATTTTTATCTGCTTCTGGATGAGATTTAAAGTAGTCAACTAAAATTTCTCCTGATTGAGTTCCTGATTGTTCTGCTTTAGCTCCAACATACCAAACCTTATCATAGCTATTCATATCTGCTTTTTCTGGTTCACGATTTAAGAATACTATAGGAAGCTTTTTAGCTTTCGCTTTTTCTATTATTGGTCCAGCAGCTGTTCTATCAACGGCATTAATCGCTAATGAATTTACCCCTTTTGTAATAAATGTATCTACTTGTTCATTTTGAGTAGGTTGTTTATTTTGTGAATCCACCAATTCTATATCTGTTCCTTTATCTTTAGCTTGACTTTCCATAGCTCCACGAACCCCTGTCATGAAAGTATCATCAAATTTGTAGATTGCAGAACCGATTAAAACTTTAGAATCTTTCTTTCCACCTGAGCTAGAATCATTTCCTTTTGAACTACATCCTGCCATTGCACCAGCAATTACAACAGCTGACATAACGATTGTTAATAATCCTTTAAACCTTTTCATAATACCCCTCCGTAATCAAATCTTATTATTTTATATGATTTTGGTTTGTTATTCGTTTACATTTATTATTATATAGATTTTCCTCTCTACTCTCCATACAAAATTCTTCACACTTTTATCGAATTTCTTAGTTAAATATTAGAAATTAAATATAAACAAAAATAAAAATGTTATAAACTTAATCTACTAATTCATAGAAGAAAGTTAATAACATTTCTAATTTAAATTTATTTACTTTTCATGTATATATCTACATTATCCTTTGTTACTTCTGAATAATCAGCCATTACATATTTACCTTTTTCTAATCCCTCTATTGAGTTTATATCTCCATTTGTTGATAATAAATAAGCCATATTAAATATTACCTTGGCTTGGTATTTATAATCATTTATAGCAGTTCCTATCATTGCCCCATTTTTAACTTGCGTTAATGACTCAGGAATTCCATCAATTCCAACAACAAGGGGATGTCTTTTTATCGTATTATCATTATTTAATGCTTCTAAAGCACCTAAAGCCATTTCATCATTATTGCTAAATACAACTTCTATCTTATCTCCAAATTCCTTAATCCACTGATTCATTTTTGTAGTTGCTTGGGCATATTGCCAGTTACCAATTTCATCAGATAGTTTTTCTAATTCAACACCATTTTCTATCAAGGGTTTTATGCAGTGCTCTGTTCTTATTAAGGTATCCTGATGCCCTGGTTCCCCTTCAAGTACTACATATTGAATTTTTCCATCTCCATTTTTGTCCACCAAACTTTTGTTACTCTTATAGGCATCTAAAATTATTTTCCCTTGTATTTCTCCAGATTGTTCTGCCTTTGCGCCTACATAATATAGCTTATCCCATCTCTCCATATCTTCTTCAACAGGTTCACGATTAAAGAAAATCATAGGTATATTTGCAGACTTAGCTTTGTCAATCATCATAGAGGCAGCAGTTCTATCTACTATATTCACACATATAACATCGTAATTTTGAGAAACAAACCGCTCTACCTGACTATTTTGATTAGTCAAGCTTCCTTTAGCATCTACAACATTAATTGTTATCTTATAATTGCTATTACCCTCTTTTTCCTTAGCTACATCTTCAATTTCTTTTGTAATTGCAGAAATAAAAGCATCATCCTGCCTATATAATGTAACTCCTATTTTTATATTTTTAATACTATCTTTATTAGTTCCATTATTATTATAATTACATGCTGATAATGAAGTACCAATTGTAAAGGTTAATAGGCATAAGGATATTTTTTTAAGTATTTTCATTATAAACACCTCAAAATTCTCATATATTTAAGACATTATTTTTACCTAATAAGTGGAAATAGCAATCTTTGATTCTCCTTTGAATACATATTATCTGTATTAACAATGGTTGAAGATATAGTGCTATTACTTATCTTCTTACCCTCTAACTTATCTACAGCAGCCTTTACCCCTAGATATCCTATATTAAATTCATTTTGCGTAGCTGTTGCATTGATGTTTTTTTCCTCTAAAGCTGAAATTATTTTACTTGTACTTCCTGTACCGTAGAGTTTTATTGAACTTTTTTCATTGTCTATTATATTAGAGTCCTTTTTTACTTCGGCAACATACTCTAACATACCTGTACTGAGAGTTACTACTACATCTACATCATTGTTCTCTAATAGTTTTTTTATCTCAGTATAGTAATTTGCTTGACTCTCATTTGGAATTTCCCAGAACAGATAGGTATTATTAATTTTATTCATAACACTCATAAATCCTTCGTACCTGTCCGCTATGCTTTTGCACTCTAAATTATTTTTTATAATTGCAACTTTTTTCCCCATATCTCCCATCTCAATCATTTGTTCTCCTAAAAGTTCCCCAAGCTCATAATTATCATTCCAAATTATTGGTGGAGTTTTCTCTAAATCAACATTAGACTCGATAAGAATAATAGGTGCTTTTTTCATAGCTTCTTCTACTGTATTAGCCATTTTTTCATAATCTACTGGAGATAATATTATAGCATCTGCTCCATTTTTTATTTCTCTATCAATTAACTCTTTTTGCTCATCTATATTATTATCTTGCGAAAGATTTATGAAACTTACATCTATATTTAGTTCTGATGCCGCTTGATCTACGCCCTGCTTCATTATCATTAAACTTTCATTATTTTTTCCACTTGTTATCAAAGAAATATTATGTATTTTCTTATTTTCTTGATTTGATAATGTATCATCTAAAAGCACTGAAAAGGATATAATTAATAGTAACAATAAAATTATAAATACAAATGTCTTTTTACTTTTCACTATTTACCTTCCTCCATCTTCTGCGCTTCATTAAAATTAATAGCAGGAACATGTATTCTGATCATTGTTCCTTCATCAGGCTCACTATAAATCTTAAGTCCGTATTCTACACCATAATATATCTGTATTCTTTGATGAACATTTTTTAAGCCAATCCCTGAACTCTTTTTCTTTCCATTATTTTTTCTTGTAAGAAGAGTATCTGCAACTTCTTGTTCCATTCCGAGTCCATTATCTATAACATCAATATATAAATCTTCGTCTTTTAAGTATGCTTTTATTAGTATCTCTCCATCTCCACCCATAAATTCCATACCATGATAAATAGCATTTTCGATTAAAGGTTGAATTATTAATTTAATAGTTGATAAATTTAATGTTTCTTCATCTATATCAATATTATATGTGAATTTATTTTTATATCTTATGTTTTGTATTGTTAAATAGTTGCGTGCATGTTCAATTTCATCTTTTACTGATATTATATTTTTCCCTTTACTTAAGCTTATTCTAAAAAGTCTTGCTAAAGCTGTTACCATTGTAATAGCTCCATCATAATTTTCATTTTCTATCATCCAAACAATAGAATCTAATGTATTATATAAAAAATGTGGATTAATCTGAGCTTGAAGAGCATTTAACTCACTTTTTCTTTTTGATTCCTGTTCCCTTACTATATTATCCATAAGTACATGTAATTGATTTACCATGGATTTTATAGCTTTCCCTAGATGCTGAATTTCGTAAGATCCACTTATTGCTATATCTACATCTTTGTCTCCATTCTCAAGCTTTTTTACTGACTTTTCGAGTGCCTTTATAGGGTTTGCTATACGAGAAGAAACAAACATATTTAGAAACACTAGAATAAATATCGCAAAAAACATAATAAATATTGCAAATAAACTTATTTGTCTATAGTCAGAGGTTATATCAACCATTGGAGTGACCCCTATGATTTTCCACCCAGTATATCCTACTGTTTTTACTGTAACTAATCTTTTTTCTCCGTTAAAGGTTTCTATATTAGTTCCATCCTCATATGTAGATCCCATTCTATTATTCTCATTTATTAAGTTTGAATATATCAATTGTTGTCTTGGATGATATATTATCTCGCCCTCTCCATCAACTAAATAGACGTAACCTGATTTTCCGAGGTTAACATTTTTACATATTTGCTCTATTTCACTAAAATTCATATCTACAAGCAATACACCTGGAGTTATTTTCCCATTGTTAGTAAGCTCTACAGCTCTACTTAAAGAAATAACCCAACGATATTTATAATCTGGATCTATAAATAAATTCTGAACATGTGAAGTTGAAAAATGAAGGTTTTCTTTTCTACTTATAGCTTTTAAAAACCATTCACTTCTTGTAGGATTAGCAGAGTCTTTTAACTTACCTACTGGAGATGCTCCTATAAGCTCCCCATACTCTGTAAACACACTTATACTTATAAGAGAATCTTTATTTGATTCATATAATAAATCCATATCCTTACTTATACTGTCTACTGCTAAATCCTTTTTCTTAATAACACTATAATAACTAGCATCAGATACCTTCATCATATTTCTTAAGTAACTATCTAAGTTTAAATTAACTTGTTCTAGTATGGCTTTATTATTTTCAGATACCATATTTTCTGCTGAGTTTATAAATCTTAAATAAACTGCCCCAACAACCATAATCATCCCTACAACTGATATTACAGTAAAGGAAATAGATATTATATACTGTATGCTTGTATTCTTACTTTTATCTAATACTTTTTCAACTTTTTTCTTTATAAAATTTATCATTACAGATCAAACTCAATTCTTTCTATATTTTGAAGGTGATACCCCAAACTTCTTTTTAAATACATAACTAAAATAATTAGCCTCTGGATATCCTACTTTTTCAGCTATAACATAAGTCTTATAATCTGTTGTATTTAAAAGTTTTACAGCTTGTTCCAAACGTACTGTAGTTAAAAAATTTACAAAATTGTTTTGTGTTTCACGTTTAAATATTGTAGAAAAGTAAGTAGAACTTACATGAAGTTTAGAACAAACTTGTTCTACAGATAAATCTGGATCTGTGTAGTTTTCTAATACATATTGTTTTGCTTGCTCAACAAGTAATATAGATGAATTTACGCGTTCTTTTTTAATCAAAACGTTTACCATGATAGACTTGTTTATAAACCATTCCTTTACCTCATCTATTGACCCAAAGGAATCTAAGTGCTCATAGCAATTAAAATTTTCACCAAATATATAATCCATATCTAGTTCATAAGTTTGTATAAGCTTTAATAAAGCTGTCATTATCTCCATAATATAAATTCTATACTTGTTAAATGGTAAAAGTAAATGCTGAACTTTATCAAATAAGCAATTAATAACATCTTTAATTTCTTCTTTTGTTGAAATCTTTATTGCATTTAACATTAAGTTTTCTTCTTGCTCGTGAAATTGAAGCTCAATAGAATTATCTGGTTCTACATCATCAATATAAATAGCCTTTCCTAAGCCAAGTATCAATTTATATTCTAATGCATTTAAGGCCGTTCTATATGAAAATTTTATTTCGCATGGATCATTATAAACATACCCAATACCTGCTGATATTTTTAAATTAGTGATACGCTCATAAACCTTACATACTTCATTTATACCATTTATAAAATGACCTATCTCATCTTTAGAAGATAATCCCCCTATTACTACAACAATATCAGAATAAATAAAACTTGTGAAGCTACAATATTGGTTCATATTTTCATCTACAGTCTTTTTTATTGATATATTAGTAAGCACTGAATCTTCATTAATATTATTGTTTATATCCTTTAATTTCAAGCTTCCTTCTGAACGAATAAGTGCTACAGATAAATATTCTTTTTTTAAATCTATGTTTAATTTATCAATCTGTTCACTCCACTTTTCTCTACTTATCCTTCCCTCAATAGCTCCTACCAGAAATTGCTCTCTTATTACTGGCAAACTTTCAATATAATATTCTTGTAGTTTTTCTAAATTTCTTTTTTCATTATATTCATAATCAAGCTTTTCTTTTAACCTTTTTAAGACCTCAATTAGTTCTACAGAATTAATCGGTTTCAAAACATATTCAACTACATTAATTTGAATAGCCTTGTGAGCATATTCAAAATCGTCACAGCCTGAAAAAATTATAATCTTAGTAGAAGGCATCATTTCTGAAACTCTTTTTCCTAATTCTAATCCATCCATAAAGGGCATTTTTATATCTGTCATTAAAACATCAGGTCTGTATTTTTCAACCTTTTCAAGAGCATCCTGACCATTTTCAGCATCTCCAACTACTTCAAATCCGTAAGCTTCCCAGTCTATTTTCTTGATAATTCCAAGTCTTATCTCCTCTTCATCATCCACTATAATAATTCTATATAAGCTCATTATATTACTCCTTCTTTTATTAAGTTGCAGTTAAATATAATAATTTGATTATCAACTATTATTATATCTAAAAAATTCCTTTTATGCAATGCATGTCCATATTATTTAAAACGACAAAAAGGCTAACTTCAATTTTTAATTGAAGCAAACCTTCTTATCAATATATCAATTTATTTTTTTCTATATTTAGCTAAGTCTATAGCAACTGCTACTGCAATGATAGCACCTTTTATAACTTGTTGCCACATTGGACTTACTGCTATGAACTGTAATCCATATTGTATAACCGTAAATATCAATACACCACTTACAATTCCTCCAACTTTACCAACGCCACCATTTAGTGATACTCCACCTACAACACAGGCTGCTATTGCATCAAGTTCGTATCCATTACCATATTGATTAGTTGCTCCAGCAGTTCTAGCAGCTTCCAGTATACCCCCTACACCATATAAAAGTGATGCGAAAATGAATATTCCCATTATAGTTGCAAATACGTTAACTCCTGAAACTACTGCTGCTTCACGATTTCCTCCTATAGCATAAACATTCTTTCCAAATATAGTTTTATTTAATATAAACCAAACCAATATTACAAATAGAATTGCTATAGGTACCAGAATTGATATTCCTGGAAAATCTCCTATGTTAAAAAGTTTTGTTTGTCCAAGTGCAATAAAGTCTGGACGTACCCCTCCTATTGGTTGTGATTTATTTGGCGGCATATCAAAGTATAGAGAGCATGCACCATATACTATAACCTGCGTTGCTAACGTAGCTATAAATGGATGCATATCATATTTTGCTACTAAGAAACCATTTAATACACCAAATACCATACAAGCTATAATTGCTATTACTATAGGGATTATAACTGCTAGCTGAGGCATGTTAGGGAAAAATCTATTAGCATAGTCTGGATTTTGAAGCATTGATGTTGATATTACTGCAGCTAGTCCAACCATACGTCCTGCTGATAAATCTGTACCTGCTATTAATAATGTAAAACAAATACCTAAGGCAACTATAAGTTTAGTTGATGACATTGTTAGTATGTCAAGCATTACCTCATACTGCATAAAACGAGGTTGAATTATCATTATTACAACTACTAATACTAGTAATGCTAAAATAATTGCATTATTAGTTAAAAAAGTTTTAACTGTCTCTCCTGAAAAGGTAACTATACTGTCATGATTTTTTTTATCTAAAAAATGTTTAAGCCCATAGATAGCTGCAATTATTCCTATCCCATCTATATAAATAGGTAAATCAAAAAATACATCTGGATCTAAAATAAAATTAAAAACAATTCCTAACACAACAAGGAAAGCACCAATTCCTAAAAATATTTTCCCAAAATCCTTGCGTGAGATAACTTTAGCTTCTTGCATATCTAATCCTCTCCTTCTTTAACATAACTAAGTCTCTTTATTTCATAAACTGTGTTGCATAATTCATAACTTTTACTTGATCTGCTTCATCTTTGTCTAAAATTCCAGTAACTTTTCCTTCACACATAACCATAACTCTATCTGACATTCCAAGTAACTCTGGCATTTCTGAAGAGATCATTATGATTGATTTGCCTCTTTTAACCAAGTCATGCATAATAGAATAAATTTCATATTTTGCACCTACATCAATTCCTCTTGTAGGCTCGTCTAATATTAAAATATCTGGATTTGTAAGAAGCCAACGTGCTATTAAAACTTTTTGCTGATTACCACCAGAAAGATTTTTTATAAGCTGCTCCATATTAGGTGTTTTAGTTTTTAAATCTGTATTAGATTTAACTGCAGCTTTATAACGTTTTCCTTCTTTTAACACTCCAAATTTTGCGTAATCTTTTTGACTTGCAATTACTGTATTATCTAAAACTGATAATATTCCTAAGATACCAGTAGCACGTCTCTCTTCTGTTAATAGAGCTAATCCTTGTAATTTAGCATCTTTTGCAGACTTTATTTTTATTACCCTACCATCTTTTTCGATAGTTCCCTCTTGTATCGTTCTTAACCCAAAT
The DNA here is from genome assembly GCF_002320975.1 of Clostridium sp. UBA1652. Taxonomy (NCBI): domain Bacteria; kingdom Bacillati; phylum Bacillota; class Clostridia; order Eubacteriales; family Clostridiaceae; genus Clostridium; species Clostridium sp. UBA1652. Next base: position 111,919 of record NZ_DCLI01000022.1, on the reverse strand, counting down.
AGTGCTTCTACAAGTTCTGTACGTTGGGCTCCAACAAGCCCTCCTATACCAAGAATTTCCCCTTTATATAACTCAAAACTTACATTTTGAAAGGATTTCTCCAAAGGAGAACAAAGATTGTTAACTTTTAATACAACATCCTTTGTAGGTTTATAGTTAGCTTCTGGGAATCTATGAGTCATATCTCTTCCTACCATACGGTTAATTATAAGCTCTGTTGTAAGATCTTTTGATTCCCAAGTTCCTACCCCTTGACCATCTCTCATGATAGTAACTTCATCAGATATTTTAAGAATTTCCTCCATTTTATGAGATATATATATAATTGCGCATCCCTTTTTTTGAAGTTGCTTTATTATTTTAAATAAATGTTCCGTTTCATTCTCAGTTAATGAAGATGTTGGTTCGTCCATAATAATTATTTTAGAATTATAGCTAACCGCCTTAGCGATTTCAACCAATTGTAGACTAGATGCAGAAAGCTTTCCTGCCAATATCTCTGGATCAATGTCTAAATCAATCTCTTTAAATAAAGCTTCTGTCTCACGTATCATTCTTTTCTTGTCTACAGCTATTCCTCTCATAGGAAATCTTCCAAGCCATATATTTTCCATAACTGGACGAAATCTAATAGGATGTAGTTCCTGATGTATCATTGATACTCCCAAGTCTAATGCTTGTTTTGAAGTATTTATTTCAACTTTTTGTCCATCTAATATTATCTCGCCATTATCTTGATGATATATACCAAAAAGACATTTCATCAAGGTTGATTTTCCTGCACCATTTTCTCCCATTAGGGCATGAACACTACCTTTACGTACTTTTAATGATACGTCATCTAACGCCTTTACCCCTGGAAATGTCTTTGTTATATTGTTCATCTCCAGTACATACTCACCCATACCATAATCCTCCTTTGGTCAAATATTAATCCATTCTTTATTTTGTCTATTTTTCATTTAGTTAGTTTTATTATTGTTATTCGTTTACATTATTAATTATATAAACTTTCTCTTCTACTCTCCATACAAAATTCTTCACACTTTTATCGAATTTCTTAATTAATTTATATAACAAATTCATATTTTTTTATTCTAAAAAAGACATGCATAAATTAGTAAAAAATGCATGTCTTTTTTCTATTCTATATTTATTAAATAACCGAAAATTTATATATAGTAGTATGTTTATATTCTTCACCAACTTTTAATATTGGAGATGGAAAACTACTACATCTCACTGCATTAGGGAAAAATTGTGTTTCTAGGCATAACCCCTCTCTATTTTCATAAGTTACTCCATCTTTTCCAGTAGGCCCCCCTGCTAAGAAATTCCCCGTATAAAATTGTACTCCTGGTTTAGTAGTATATACTTCCATAACCCTCCCACTTTTTTCATCTATCACTGCTCCAGCTTTTTTAGGTTCTTCTGTGCTAACATCTAATACCCAATTATGATCAAATCCATTAGCTAAATTTAACTGTTCATAATCACTAAATATTTTATCCTTTACTGTAGTTAATTTTCTTAAATCCATTGGTGTTCCATCAACTTTTAATATTTCACCTGTTGGAATTGACTCATTGTTAGAAGGTGTAAATCTACTTGCATTTATCATAACTTTGTGTTCTAACACACTTCCTGAAGAATGTCCTGAAAGATTAAAATAGGAATGATTAGTTAAATTAACTACTGTATCCTTATCTGTAACAGCTCTATAATCTATTTTAAGCTCATTATCTTCACTAACAGAATATATAACATTAACTTCTAAATTGCCTGGGTATCCTTCTTCACCATCTTTACTAAGATATGATAGTTTTAATGCCTGACTATCACCTAAATTAACAAATTCTGCTTCCCATAAAACCTTATCAAATCCTCTATTTCCTCCATGCAAGTGATGTCTACTATTCTTTTGAAGTTTATATTCTATATTATCTATCTCAAAAATACCTTCCTCGATTCTATTCGCACATCTTCCTATAATAGCTCCTAAATATGGTCCCTTTTCAAAATATTTTTGTGGAGTATCATACCCTAAAACAACATCATCTAATTCTCCTTTAGAATCAGGAACCTTTAAAGATACTATAGCACCACCTAAATTTGTTATTTTTACTTCCATTCCTTTGGAGTTAGTAAGTGTAAAAATATCCACCTCAACTTCATTCATTAACTTTCCAAATAATTCTCTTCTAATTCCCATACCCTCATACTCCTTTTATTAAAATACTACCTATATTAGCTAGTATAAGTATATTATGTTATTCTTTCAAGAATAAAAAAGTTAGGTATATATCTAAATTATTTTATACCTAACTTGTTAACTCTATAATTCTATTTTTTCTTCTTTTTTCTGATCACAACATCCATGTTTTTTATCACCTTTTCCCATAAAAAACATCATAGATACCATCATAATTGGACATATAAACGGACTTAAAAATGCTAAAACAGGTGCAACCCCTGGTAATACTAATTGAATAACTGGTAATAAGCTAACTATCAATATAGGTAACATACAACATAGCGCCATAGGCATAATATGTTTAAGGTTTAATTTCTTATTCATTTTCTCACTCCTAAATTTTAATATTACAATTAGTCTAATTCATAGTTATGAAGATAAAATGAAGATGCCAGTATGTTTCTTCATTTTATCTTCATATTAGTTTCATATAATTATGTCTCAGAAAGTAATATAAATTTAAGAGGTGATATTTTGTCCATAAAAACTACTCATATATTAGTTGAAGATATGGTTTGTACATCCTGTGAAAAAATAATATCAGATTCTATAAAAAAGATAACTGGTGTCCTTGAGGTTGAGGTTAATTATAAAACCTCCTTAGTGAAGGTAACTTTTGATTCTACTAAATGTTCTTACAGCAAAATTTGTTCTGCTATAGAAAGTTCAGGATATACCATAAAAATCTCTAATAACAAAATTAACACAAATGGTTCTTCTACAACTTTTAAAGAAATTGTCTCTATATTTGCTATAGTTGCTCTTGCTTTTGTTATTATAGCACTAAGTAAAAATTCTGGTACTTTCAATATAAGTAATAACTTGGGAACAAATACAACTTATCTTATGTTATTTGTTATAGGTATTTTCACTTCTCTTCATTGTGTAGGTATGTGTGGTGGAATAATGTTATCTCAAAGTATAACTATAAATAAAGGTAGTAAATTTAAAAATCTACTTCCCTCTCTTTTATATAATGTAGGTAGATTAACCTCATATACTCTATTAGGTGGATTAGTAGGTGCTTTAGGCTCTGTTTTTTCTTTATCATTAAGTACTCAGGCCTCTATATCAATACTTGCTGGGCTTTTCATGATAATAATGGGTTTTAATATGTCTGGCTTTAAATTATTTAGAGGAATAAACTTAAAACTTCCATTTAGTAATTGTAAATCCTCAAATAAAAAATCTAGTCCTTTAATTGTTGGTTTACTAAATGGATTTATGCCTTGTGGTCCCTTGCAAACCATACAGTTGTATGCTTTAGCTTCTGGAAGTTTCTTAAAAGGAGCGTCCTCTATGTTCATTTTTGGACTAGGGACTATTCCTCTTATGCTTATATTTTCGTTAGCTATAAATGCCATAAATATGAAAAACACTAAAAAACTTATAAAATTCAGTGGAATCTTAATCGTTATATTAGGAATTTTAATGGCAAACAGAGGATTTACACTATTAGGTGTAAACATTCCAATAAATAATTTATTATCTTTTAACAACAAAAATTCATCTAATGTGATAACTGATGAAAATAAGGCTACAGTAATAGATGGAAAACAGGTTGTAAAAATAAAAGCAACATCTTCTGGCTACTCCCCAAAAGTAGTATTTATAGAAAAAAATCTTCCTACTGAAATTATTTTTGAAGGGGAAACAATAACGTCATGTAATAATGAAGTTATTTTCCCATCCATGAATATAAATCAAAAACTAAAAAAAGGTGAAACAAAGATCAATTTTACAGCTGGTGAAAAAGATATTAACTACAGTTGTTGGATGGGAATGCTCTCAGGCTCTATAAAAGTTGTAGACACTCTTGACGGTGTAAGTGATAAAGATATATCGTCAGCAGAAAGTGAACTTTCACAAAATTCTGGTGGAGGTTGCTGTCAAGGTTCTTCTACTAATCAAACTCAAGAATTCCTGGTTTACGGCTTGCCATTAACTGAAATACCTACAGATAGATTAGTTAAAAAAAGCTCTATTTCGGGTAGCAGTCAAGCTCTAAGCATTTCTGGAATAGATACCTATTTTGAACCACTTGTTTCAATTTTAAAAACTAATATTCCAGCTAAACTTACATTCAATTTAACTAAAATGCCTGCTGCTAATGGAACTTATAATATAGTTGAATTTAGTTCACAAGAAATTGTTGGTTCCTTCACTATATCAGACTTTAAAGGATCTATTGATATTACACTTAATAAATCCAGTATCTACTTTATAGAAAAAGATTTTTCAATAGTTGGAACCATAAAAACTTCTGATTCCCCTGAAACGGAAGATATAGAAAAAGTTAGATCAGAATTAATAGATTAATATTTTCAAACTGGAGTAGCTTAATGATTTTATATTATTTTGCTGCTCTTTTTATTATCAAAAGGCCCCTAAATGAAATTTTCCGTATTCGCTGACAAATTAGTTTACAATTCGGCTTTTTATAAGCACTCTTCCTTAATAAAAATAATAGTATATTAGTAGTAAACTTTTTAAAAAGGGGTGTTTTAATTGAATAATAGATACTCTTGTCGAAACGATTTTTATGATAGTGCAAGTAGATGTAATAATAAACATTGCTGTGATGATTGGAATTGTTGTCCAACTGGTCCTACTGTACCTACTGGTCCAACCGGTCCTACTGGTCCAACCGGTCCTACTGGAGATGATGGCTCTGTTGGTCCTACTGGGGCTACTGGCCCTACCGGTTCTACCGGCGCTGTTGGTCCTACCGGTCCTACTGGTGACACTGGCCCTGTTGGTCCTACTGGGGCTACTGGTAACATTGGCCCTGTAGGTCCTGTTGGTGCTACCGGCCCTACTGGTTCTACTGGTCCTGTTGGTCCTACTGGTGCTACTGGCCCTACCGGTTCTACCGGTGCTGTTGGTCCTACCGGTCCTACTGGTGACACTGGCCCTGTTGGTCCTACTGGGGCTACTGGTAATATTGGCCCTGTTGGTGCTACCGGTCCTACTGGCTCTACTGGTCCTGTTGGTCCTACTGGAGCTACTGGCCCTACCGGTTCTACCGGTGCTGTTGGTCCTACCGGCCCTACTGGAGATACTGGCCCTGTTGGCCCTACTGGGGCTACTGGTAATATTGGCCCTGTTGGTCCTGTTGGTGCTACCGGTCCTACTGGCTCTACTGGTCCTGTTGGTCCTACTGGAGACACTGGCCCTATTGGTCCTACTGGGGCTACTGGTAATATTGGCCCTGTTGGTCCTATTGGTGCTACCGGTCCTACTGGCTCTACTGGTCCTGTTGGTCCTACTGGGGCTACTGGTTCTACCGGAGCTACTGGTTCTACCGGAGCTACTGGTCCTACCGGCCCTACTGGAGTTACTGGTCCTACCGGCGTTAACGGCGCTGTTGGTCCTACTGGTGTTACTGGGGCTACCGGAGCTACTGGTGCTACTGGAGCTACCGGCCCTACTGGTGCTACTGGCCCTACTGGTCCTACTGGTCCTACCGGTGCTACCGGCCCTACTGGTGCTACCGGCCCTACTGGTGCTACTGGCCCTACTGGTGCTACTGGCCCTACCGGTGCTACCGGCCCTACTGGTGCTACTGGTCCTACCGGAGCTACTGGTCCTACCGGAGCTACTGGCGCTACTGGAAGTATTGCATCTGGATATGCATCTTTCTTTAGTACTACACCAGCAACAAATAATATAGAAGGATTAATATTTAAAATATTTGAATTTAATTCTGTTGCTCCATCCAATGTAACTTTAGGTGCTAATGGATCAGATATAACTGTACAAATTAGTGGCATATATCATATAACCTTTTCTGCTAATGCTACAGATACAAACAATTCTTCTATAAATTTATTTGTGAATAATTCCGATATCCCTGGAAGTATTATCTCATTCCCAGGCACAAGCGGAGAAGCTGTTGGCCATATAATTTTATCTTTATCTACTTCAGATGTATTAAGATTAAGAATAAATGGTACTACTGATTTTATAGATTCAGGTGTAACAGCTTCTATAACCCTAATGAGAATAGCTTAGTATTAGACTAAAATTTTGAGGTCAGTATTTAATTAAATACTGGCCTTTATCATACACACTTTCTATATTCTAGAAAACTTTTCATCGATCTTAATTCCTAATGTTCCATCTTTATAAACTGTCATGATTTCCACTAAAATATTAAGAGAAGGGGAAATTCCATAACATTCAACTACTACATATTTATTTTCATTTCTATGATGCATTACCAAATCATAATCTTCTCTCGCTAGTTGAAACTTCTGCCTATCTGCTAAGTATAGAGATATATTTTTAGTATTATTAGGTTTTATTTTCTTAGCTTTTGAACCCATAAGCTCTATAGAGTCAAAAGAAAAATAGATATCTTCTATGATCTGCGATGTATTATTTCTTATATAAACTATTGGTAATAATTGTGTTTGCATACTAATCTACCTCATAAAACAATTAAATATTATTTAACAGCTTAAATAGTTTTCCTCAATTTTTACTCCTAAACTTCCATCATTATAAATCTTCATAATCTCAACCAAAATGTCCCTTATATGCTCCGCTCCATAGGCCTCACTTATTGTATATTTATTTTCTTTTCCATGATTCATTATTAAATCATAATCTTCTCTTTCTAGCTGATCTCTTTGTCTATAAGTTAGATATAAAGATACATTCTTAGTTGTATTAGGCTTAACCTTTTTAATTTCTGATCCTATAAGTACCACATTATCAAAAGAAAAACTTATATTTTCTATATTTTCCTCAGTGTTATTTCTTACATATACTATCGGTAATCTATTTAATCCTTTATTTGGGCCTCTATCTAGTCCTTGTGATCCATTTATAAATTTTCCAAACATATACACCCCTCCAGATTTTTGTAAAATTCTCACTTATATAATGTATTCTACAACCTAACCTTAAATCCTTTTGGAGTAATGAAGCTACTAAATTACTTTTCTATGTAATTTATTACATGCTTTATCACCATATTTATACTTCCATCACCATTTCTAACTATTTCAAATTTAGAATTATCGTGGTAAGCTTCCTCATCTATATATAAATCTATTTCTTTATCTATCTTTAACCTAACTCTTTTTAATTTTTTCTCCACATATTGTTTATCTATCTGAACCTCTTCATTTAATCCCTGAGATATAATAAAATCATCAAATGCTCTTTTCGCCTCTGGTTCTTCTTTAAAAAGCTCATTAGAAAGTTCAGGTATATTTATCTTCTCTTCTTCTTTTAGTTTACTTTTTATAGTTGTTCTTATCTTCTCTGCCTTATCAGCATCCTGATTAATGTTATTTCTGGTCCAAGTTTCTGTTGCTTTCATAAAGCTTTTAGTCATATCTCTTTCATTTGTTATAACTGTACAACCTAAAAAATGATTTATAAAATAATTAGAACCGTACTCTTCTTCCTCTTTATTTTTCTTTTGCTTATCAATCACCATTAAGTTAAAATCTTGATCTTGAGCTAAGGGTTTTATAAAAGCACATTTTTGTATTCTTTGAGAAGATGCTGGTAGTCCACCATATTGTTGGATTATACCAATTCCTATTTTATCATCCAAAAAATCTACTTTATGAGCAAAGTTCCTTACATAGTCCATTTTTAATAAAGCCAACATGATTCCTTGGTCTGTAGATATTGATGCAACCACTAAATCACAGGATGGAATATTTCCATTCCCCTTCATTATTGCAAACAGTTGTCTTCCCATTTCTTGAGATATAGAAACCAAATCAGTATTCGCACCATTTAAATACTCTTGAGATAACTCTTTTACTATATTTCTCTCTGGATTAAATACGGCATACTTTAGTTCCTCATCTTTTAAAGCTTTTTCAATATGTCTATATATATACTTATAAATTTCATCACCTAAATCTAATTTATATTCATTTAATATTGGTTCATCTGAGTTATTATCTAAAATATGAATAACCGCCTCTACAATATTTATATCATTAACGTATTCCATAGGGGTACCTCCATTATAGTCCTGTATATTTCAGTCCCTATTATATCACATATTTTTATAGGTATTTATCTAGAATAATAATTTGATTTATAATAGAATTAAATTTATGAAAGGAATGATATTATATGAAAGAGTTAGAAACCCGTATTATCGATATAGATTTAGATAAGTTTCGTAGGGATTTAAAAATGATAAATGCTGAAAAGGTAAAGGAAGAAAATCAGATTAACAACATATATGATTTTCCAGATAGAAGACTTCTATCAAAAAAAGGTTATGCTAGAATTAGAATAGTTGAAGATTTATTAAACAGAAAATCTTTTAGCTTTATTACTACAAAAAAAATGCTCTCTCAAGAGAGATTTAAAGTTATGGAAGAGAATGAAACCATTATTGAAGATGGGGAAGTTGGTAAAAAGATATTTGAAGCCTTAGGATTAGAACTTATTGATTCAATAAAGAAATATAGAGAAAGTTATAAATACAAAAACACTTTAATTGAAATAGATATTAATGAAAAAAGTTTTTGTCCTTTTCCCTATGTTGAGTTTGAAACCTCTTCTGAAGAAGAACTTAAAGAAATCTTAGAACTTTTAGGTTATAGTTTAGAGGACACAACTTCTAAGACAATATATGAAATACTAAAAGACAAGGGGATATTCTCTGAAAAAGGGTTATGATCTCTGCAAACCCGCATTAACACTATATATAGTTATATAGTTATATAGAAAGATATATATCTATATATCTTCCATTTAGCTAAAAAAATCAGTAAAGCTTAAACTAAATTCATTTAATACTCGCATTTAGTTTAAGCTTTACTTATATTCCATTTTCTTTTTCAATTCTAATATTTTAAAAACTACTTTCCCTAATTATAAGTTCTGTAGCTATACTAATTTTTTTGCTGATGATCCTGTCATTTAATCTTTCTATCAATAAGTCTACAGAAGTCTCTCCCATAAGTTCAGTATGTACTTTAATAGTACTTAAAGATGGATAAACATATTGAGCTATACTTATATCATTTATACCTATAATGTTTACTCTATCTGGAACAGCTATTTTATTTTCATTTAATGCCTTAAGACATCCAATAGCTAAAGAATCACTTCCAACTAAAAATGCTGTTGGCAAGTTATCTTTATGCTCCACTAAAGCTTTTTTCATTAAATCATAACCATCACTTGCAGAGTATTTTCCTATATACATATACTCTTCCTTAAATAAATTCTTTTCTTTTAAGTAACTTTTATAAACAACCTCTCTAGAATCATTTATCTCTGAGGTTCTATCGTTAAAAGTTTCTCTTCCCCCGATATATCCTATTTCTCTATGCTCTTTTTCCATTAAATAATCTAATATCTTTTTTGTAGCTATCTCGAAATTGGTTATAACACAATCATATTTTTCTTCGTCTGGGGCATAATCCACAAATACTATATTATTTGTTATCTTAGCTAAATCTTCTACCTCTTTCTTGCTAAACTTTCCTACAGCAACAATTCCTTGTATCTTTTCCTTCATTAATTCATCAATATTGTTTTTAAAAAACTTTACTATAGCCAAGTTATTTTGTTTACATCTGTTTTCTACACCTATACGAATAGACATATAATATAAATCATTTAATTCTTCTTTTTCTGTATACCAATGAATAAGAGCTATCTTAGCCAATGTTTTTTTCTTTGGTTGTCTTTTCTCATAAGACAATTCCTCTGCCACATTAAAAATCTTTTTTTTAGTATCATCACCTACTGATAAAGTCTCATCATAATTTAAAACTCTTGAAACTGTAGCTATTGACACTCCTGCTTTATCTGCAATATCTTTAATTGTCGCCATTATTTTCTCCTTTTAAATTAATAAATATTATATATATTTCAATTATATCTTTATTTTAACTAAAATTCACCATTCTTTTCTTTTAATTTAACTATACTTTTACTCAGTAAGTAAATTTAATTGTACATGGTTTAAAAACTCTCATAATATTGTTTTGAGGCTCTAAATTTAGAGCCTCAATTTTTCTATATTATTTCTTTAATAAATCTTCTAAAGTTTTCTTTACCTTTTTCATCTCTTTTAAATACTCCAGCATATTCTAAGACCTTAAGAAACTTTTTAGCAGTTTCAATTTTAACTATTTCTTGAGCATTATCCTTTTTTACTTTGCTTTTATAAATCATCTTTAATTCTTCTGCCCAAGGTTTATGATACTCTTCTATTAGGTTATCTTCTCCTAATATATATTTTTCAACTTCCTTAAGTTCATCCTTCAATCTACCTGGTAATACCGCCAGCCCCATGACTTCTATTAATCCTATATTTTCTTTCTTTATATGATGAACATCATCATGGGGGTGAAATATTCCTAATGGATGTTCTTCAGTAGTTCTATTATTTCTAAGCACTAAATCCATCTCAAAAAATCCATTTCTTTTTCTGGCAATTGGCGTTATTGTGTTATGAGGTATATCTCCAGTATAGGCATATATATCTGCCTCTTTATCAGTATATCCTCTCCAAATATTTAAAATCTTCTCCGAAGCATTAGTTAATTCCTCAATATCTTTACTTTTTAAACGGATTACTGACATTGGCCATTTAACTATAGAAGCTTCAATATTAGAATATTCTGCAATCTTAAAAAACTCCTCAGCTTCTGCTCTTTCCATAGCAAATTCATATCTTCCACCTTGATAGTGGTCATGAGATAATATTGACCCTCCTACTATTGGAAGATCTGCATTTGAACCAATAAAATAGTGTGGAAACATATCAACAAAACTTAATAATCTGCTAAATGCTGCTCTATCTATTTTCATATCCCTATGAATTTCTGATAATAATATACAATGTTCATTATAATAAGCATAAGGCGAATATTGTAAAAACCACTCTTCCTCAAATAAATAGGTTATTACCATTCTATGATTTGCTCTAGCAGGATGTCCTGCTCTTCCTTCATATCCCTCATTTTCTATACATAATAAGCATTTAGGATAACTACTACTTTTTACTGCTTTTTCTTTAATTATATCCGCAGGATTTTTTTCTGGTTTTGATAAATTTATAGTTATATCTATATTTCCATACTCTGTGTCTGCCTTATAATTTATATTTTTTGCTATAGCTTTTGTTTGAATATAATTACTATTTTTACTTAAATTAAAGAAGTATTCTGTAGACTCTTTAGGATTAATTTTATAGTATTTATAAAACCTATCGTTAACATCAGATGGTCTAGGCATAAAACAATTCATAATATTTGTAGATAATATATCTTTCTCATGAAAGCTATCTTCAATTACTCCTACTTCTATAGCATACTTAACTATATCCTCTAATAGATCTGGTATACTTTTATCAATTTTTATATCACCTTTTATAAAATCATTTAATTTTAGCTGGGCCAATATTTGATTTCTTACATAGACCTCATCTTGTTTATCTATAAGACAACATTCAATTGCTTTATTTAATAACCCTTGTATTACTTCATAAACAAACATAATTATCCTCCAAAATTGCTATTCTTTAAGTTCTCCAGCCCCATCACCTATACTTGCTATATAAAAATCCGCTTCATATCCTATAATATTTTTATATTTATTTCCCACATTTTTTATAAAATCCTCTGTATTTTTCTTTTCAACCATTGCAATAGAACATCCACCAAAACCTGCTCCAGTCATACGAGCTCCAACTACTCCTTCTTGCTCCCAAGCAGCTTCAACTAAGGCATCTAATTCTTTTCCAGTGACTTCATAATCATCTCTTAAGGAAATATGCGACCTATTCATCAATTCACCAAAAGCTAAGATATTTCCTTTATTTAATTCATCTAAAGCTTTAAGGGTACGTTGATTTTCATAAACAGCATGTTTGGCACGTTTAGTTAAAATTTCATCATCTATTACATGCTTATTTTTTTCAAACTCCTCTTCACTAAGTTGTCCTAATGAATTAATATCAACTACCTTTTGTAATCTTCTTAAAGCCTCTTCACACTCTCCTCTTCTTTCGTTATATTTAGAATCTGCCAATTCTCTACGTTTATTAGTATTCATAATAACTATGTCGTAGTTTTCTAATTTTATTGGAGCGTATGAATACTTTAAAGTTTCACAGTCAAGTAAAATCCCGCATTCCTTTTTCCCCATTCCTATGGCGAATTGATCCATAATTCCACTATTAACCCCTATAAACTCATTTTCAACCTTTTTACCTATCTTAACCAAATCGATTCTATCTATATCTAATGAAAAAAGACCTTCTAGTATTACTCCTGTTGCTAGTTCTATTGATGCTGAAGAAGATAATCCTGCCCCATTAGGAATATTGCCATAAAAAACTATATCTACTCCAGAATTAATCTCATAACCAGCTTCCTTTAAATAACGAATCATCCCTTTAATGTAGTTTGCCCAATCATGCTTTTTGTTATAGTCTAATTCTTCAAGACCAAATTCTATTACACCTAGGCTTTGAAAATTCATAGAATACAAGCGAAACTTATTTAAGTCATTTTTTCCAGCTAAGCCATAAGTCCCAAAAGTAATAGCTGCTGGAAATACATTCCCACCATTATAGTCTGTATGCTCACCAATAAGATTAATTCGACCTGGAGCAAAAAACACTCTAAAATCTTCTTTTCCAAAAATTTTTATAAACTCATTTTTACATTCCCTTAAATCCATAATACTCTCCACCTTTTTAATTCATAATTATTTTAGTAAAATATATCTTTTATTTACTTTAATTTTACTTCTTTTTTACTTAGGTAGTCAATAGATTTATTAAAGGTTTTCATAGATTTTTAAACATAAAAATACCACCAAAATTTCTTTTAGTGGTAACTTTTATAATTTGTTTATTTCACTTGCTACATCTTCTGGCAGCTTAGAATTTATTAACATTCCACTCGACAACTCAAATCCCCCAAGGCTTATTTTTCTTGGATATATATCTAAGAAAAAATGAAAATTTTCATCTTCTAGAGAATAAAATCCTAAATTATAAGGAAAATCTTCTAATACTCTTCTTAATTTACTCATCACCTTTTCATATATTTCAGCAAGACTTATTAGTACTTCCCCTTCTAAATCTAAAAGTGATCCCTTATGTTCTAACAAAGCTATTCTTATTTGATATGCATTTACTGACGCAAAAGGAGCATAAGCAATAAAATGATTATTTCTAGCTACAATTCTCAAATTATCATTTTCTTCTTTTTCTCTTTCTTCACAAACATCACACGTTTCACCACATAGCTCTAAGTACTTCTTAGGTATATGATCAAGTGCAATTATTTGAGAATGTGGATGTTCTAAAGATGCCCCTCCACCTCTCTTACAATTTTTAAATATCTGTACATATCTTATCTTTTCATCTTTTTTAATATTATTTATAGCTACTTTATATGCTCTTAATACCTGAAAAAATCGCTCTTGTGTTATAGTCTTTTCATCTCCATTATGATTACTATCCTCAATAACCACATAATGATGTCCGTAATTATCTTCCTCATCTATACTAACAACAGGATACTTATTATTAATAATTTTTATACCAAAATTATTCTTAAACTCAACTACTTCATCCATGCTCTCATCCTCATTTCCTGGACAAAAAGGACAATCTTCTCTATATATCTTAAGTGGTTTCTTTACTGTATCTTCAAAATTATTAGGTCTGTTCTCTCTCTTTTTAGCAAAAACAATATTTGACTTCGTTAAAAAATCATATCTTATATTCTTCATTAAACTACCTCTCAAAACATAATCCTATAAATATTATACACCTTAATGCTGTAGCACGTCACGCAGTGACTGCATCAAATTCCTTTTAACCTTGATGCTGTAGCATACCATACGAAGTATGGTTGCATTAAATTCATCTCAACTTCTGATATTTTGATGTTCTAAACTTCTGCTCTTTTGATGTTCTGCACTTTTATACTGTAGGAGCGTTTCTTAAAAGGATTCTAATGAGATCTAAAAAGGTCTCTATAGAGCAGTAGTGCAGCTCCATCAAATCATCTTAACTTACATTCACAAAGGATTAGACTGACGCTGAAATTCGCGTCTACCGATCAGCTGTGCACTTCTGTCCTGTAGGAGCTTCTTCTCAAGCTCCATTAGATTCATTTCCGTCTTCCCAAGTCTCATTAAATTCCTTTCTCTCCTTATCTTATACCTACTATAGAATTATATATGTTTAGCCTCTTTAGCCTTTTTGCTTCTGCTATTTGAAACTTTCTATACAAAAAAAACTGCCACATTTAGCTAAATCTACTAGCTAATGTGACAGCTTATATAAAAATTACATACTTAATTCAAATTCTTTATCTTCTTCTTCAAAAGCAGCTCTATCTAATTCATTTTCTGATGCTGCTACTAAAGTTGATACTACTGCTGCTCCAGTAACATTTGTAGCTGTTCTAGCCATATCTATTACTGTATCAACTCCAAGTACTAAAGCAAGTCCTTCAATAGGTAGTCCCATACCTGATAACACTACTGTTGCCATTATTGATGCAGTTCCAGGAACCCCCGCTGTACCTATAGATGCAACTGTTGTTAATCCTATTAATAAAAGATAACTAGAGAAGTCCATTGGTATGTTAAATACTTTTGCTACAAAAACTGCAACTATTGCTGGATATAGTCCTGCACATCCGTTCATTCCCATGTTAGCCCCTAATGGTGCTATAAATGTTGCAAGCTCTTCTGAAACTTTTACTCTTTCAGTTAAAGTTTTTATTGTTACAGGTAATGTACCGTAACTGCTTCTTGTGGTAAATGCTACTAATTGAGCTGGGAAAATCTTTTTAAAGAACTTCACTGGATTTAATTTTGCTACGAAAGCAATAAGTCCACCTTGAACTACAACTATTTGTATTATTGAAGCTAAGTATACTGCTCCTATAACTTTAATTAATGGTAATAAACTTGATATACCGTATTTAGCTGATACTTGAGCCATTAATGCAAACACAGCGTATGGAGTTAATTGCATTACGAATCTTGTAACTCTAAACATTATTTGTGAGAAAGATTTAAAGAAATCTTTAACTGGCTTTACAAGTTCAGGTTTATTATGACCTTCTACTATTATTGCTACTGCTACTATTATTGAAAATACCATTACAGGTATTATCTTTCCACTTGCTGCTTCTGATACTGGGTTTGCTGGAATTAAATCTAAAATTATCTGTGAAAATGTAGGAATCTCTCTAGCTTTAAACTCTTCTGATGCAACAAACTGTACGCCATCACCTAAGTTAAATGCTAATGCAATAACTGTTCCTATTACTGCCGCTATTGCTGTTGTTAAGAAAAACCACCCTAATGTTTTTAAACCTATTTTCTTTAATCTTGCCGGGTCTTCTAAAGCTGTTATACTAGTAATTATTACTGAAACAACTAAAGGTACAACTAAAGCTTTAATAAGATTAACATATGCTCCACCTATTGGTTGTATATATTGAACATCATTTTGGAAAAATGAACCTATTACTACCCCTAAAACTAGAGCTAATAAAACTCTGTTTCCAAAACTAACTTTCTTAGTCTTTAAGAAATAAATTAGTGCTAAAATTAATACTGATAAAACTATTCCCATTATGAATTTCCTCCTTGAAATTTATTTTTTTGTTTTTTGGGACATAAAAAAATTCTCCCTCTATAATTCAGAGGCAGAATATACTCCGCGGTTCCACTCTGATTGAATATGCATATACACATTCATCTCATTTTCTCTATAACGTGAGAACCCGTACCACCTACTATTATTTCGGTTTAAAGCTCCTAGGTGCATTTCAATTATATTTCCTTAGAACTTTTTCACCACTAAGTTCCTCTCTGTAAAGTATGTATAATTTACTTTTCCTAATCACAGCTTATATTCATATAATTCCTATAACATTACTGTGAAATTAGTATATTTCATTTTCTTACATATATCAATCCTTGTTTTATTCAAAATTTATTAACTATTTTAATTTTTATAGGTTTACACTCTAATTATCTCAATAATTTGTATAAATTATTAAATAATAATTTTAATTAATAAATCTGCCCATAGAACTAAATTCTATGGGCAGATTTTTATTTATTACATTTTTATAGTTTTTCTCTTCGTTTACCTGATTCAATAAAAAGTTCTTTTAGCTTATATATATCAGCCTCTTTCACCGCATCCTTAATGAAATCTAGTTGCTTTTCAAAATCTTCTATACTATTTAGTAGATTCTCTTTATTGCCTAAAAATAGTTCACTCCATAATTCCTCATTTATGTTAGCTATTCTAGTTAAATCTCTATATGAATCTCCAATAAATGACCCAGTATCGAACTCTTGATTATCGCTATTTATTAACGCTACAGCAATTGCATGAGGTAATTGAGATGTAAAAGAAATGATTTTATCATGCTCTTTTGGTGTTATCTTTCTAACCTTTTTAAAGCCTATTTTTAACACTAATTCTTCCATAAGCTTTAAATTAGCTTCCTTATTTTTGCTATGTGGAGTTAAAAGATAATTAGCTCCTCTAAAGACTTCCTTTGAGGCAAAATCTATTCCTTTTTTTTCTCTACCAGCCATAGGGTGACCAAATATAAAATCTACACCTTTTGGAATTATATCTAAAGCTTCAGCTATAAAGGTTTCTTTTATACCTGTAACGTCAGTTATAATAGCTCCATCTTTGAAATTGTCTTTATTCTTTTTAAGAAAATCTATAACAAGAGATGGATATAATCCAATTATTATTAAATCACTTTCTTTAATAAACTCATCTCCAGATGTGCATCCCTTTGTTATTATCCCTAAATCTAAAGCCTTTTCTAAAGTGTCTTTATTTCTATCCACACCATAAATCTCATGCTCATTTAAAGCATTTAATGCCATTGCAAAGGAACCACCTATGACTCCTAAGCCTATTATAGTAATCTTCATATTTCTTACCTAATAGCTTATAAGTCTTAAAGCTTCCTTTCCTCAAGTTCAACTAAAACTTTTACTTTTTTCATAACATCATCAAAAACTTGTGGTTTAAGAGATTGACCACCATCACTTAAAGCATTAGCTGGGTCATTGTGAACTTCTATCATAAGTCCGTCTGCTCCAGCTACTACAGCAGCTTTTGCCATAGATTCAACTAACCACCACATACCTCCAGCATGAGAAGGGTCTATGATTATTGGTAGATGAGTTAACTTTCTTAATACTGGTATAGCACTTAAATCTAAAGTATTTCTTGTGTAAGTTTCAAATGTTCTTATTCCTCTTTCACAAAGAATTACATTTTCATTACCGCCTGCCATTATATATTCTGCTGACATTATCCATTCTTCATAGGTTGCTGATAATCCTCTTTTTAAAAGTATAGGGGTAGAGCATTTACCTAATTGTTTTAAAAGGTCAAAGTTTTGCATATTTCTAGCTCCAACCTGTATTACATCTACTTTCTCTACAAATTCATCGATGTAGTCTGTAGACATTATTTCTGTAACTATTGGAAGTCCAGTTGCTTCTCTTGCTTTCATTAAAAGATTAAGCCCTTCAAGCTCTAAACCTTGAAAACTATAAGGGGATGTTCTAGGCTTAAAAGCGCCTCCTCTTAGGAAGTTAGCTCCTGATTTTTTAACCGCTTCAGCTACTTCTATTATCTGCTCTTCACTTTCTACTGAGCAAGGCCCTGCCATAATAGAGAAATTACTTCCCCCAATCTTATTTCCTCGTACATCTATTATGCTATTATCTGGTTTAAATAGTCTATTTGCTTTTTTATAAGGTTCTTGAACCTTTAGAACCTTATCTACTCCGTCTAGTGCCATAAGTTTGTCTCCATCTATCCTAGAGGTATCTCCAACTAACCCAATCACACAAAGGCTATCGCCTTTTGAAACGTTAGTTTGAACACCTAATCCTTCTACTATTCCTACTACTTTTTTAATTTCTTCATCTTTTACATTACTATTCATTATAACTATCATTACTACCATCCTCCTGAATTTACATTTAATTTTACTTTTCCTTAACCTACCGTACTACAAAACTACATTATCAAGTGAAACTTGATTCAGATGGTGTTTGATCTCCATCTGAATCCTAGTTGAACTTATCTAGGGTCGTGCCACTGTTATCTCCCACTTGAAGAAAAGCAGATACTCCAAATTTTATATTTGGCATAGTCGCTTTCACACAGTGCGTGGGAGTGTTACAGTGGCTAGACATCAGATAAAGAATTATTAGCTTCTTTATACTTCTTTACAATCTCTTCTACAACTTTATCTAAATCTTTATCGTTTTTTATAATTATATGAGCATACTCTCTATAAAGATTGTACCTTTCTTCATATAATTTATATAACTTTTCTTTCCCATCTTTTAATAGTGGTCTTGAGGAAACTTCTATATCTGACAATATATCATTAACTGTCCTATCTATAAATATTACTATACCTGTAGATCCAAGTAAATCAACGTTATGTTTCTTTTTTATTACTCCACCGCCAGTTGATATTATACTGTTTTGGATCTTACTTATCTCCTCACAGCATTTACTTTCTTCTTGTCTAAAATAATCTTCCCCATTTAAAAACATATCATTTATACTTTTTTTATATTTTGTTTTCATATATTCATCCATATCAACAAAATCATAATTAAGCTTTTCTGATACTAATTTTCCAATAGTAGTTTTCCCTGATCCTGGCATTCCTATTAGCACTAAATTCTTGCGCATACTTCTCTCCTCACTCAAAATAATTTGCATAAATCTTCATATATTTCTTCCCCGATTTTTCCATCAATAGCTTGATCGTGCCAAATTTCTTCTGCCTTTATAGCTTGGTCAATAAGCATATATAATCCGTTTATAGCTTTAAGTCCATGAGCTTCTGCTTTTAATAGAAATCTTGTTTTTAGTGGATTATAGATAGCATCTACTGCTACTTTATACTTCATTAGTATCTCTTCACTAACTGGCATGCCCTCTATGCTCGGATACATACCTAAAGGAGTGGTATTAACGATTATATCTCCCGAGATTTCTTTAAGCTCTTCATAATCCAAAGCTGTTACTCCTGAGTATTTTGCACATATCTTCTCTTTATTTCTAGATACTAAATATATTTCTTTAGCTTTATTATCTTTAAAATACTGTATAATAGCCTTTGCTGCTCCCCCTGCACCTAAAACCACTACAGTTTTCCCTTCTACAGCAACATCTTCTCTTTTAAGCATATTTCCAAATCCAAAATAATCTGTATTATAACCATAAGATTTATTGTCTTTTATAACTACAGTATTAACTGCACCTATATTTTTTGCTTCTTCTGATATTTCATCCAAATACTTTATTATTTCTTCTTTATAAGGAATTGTTACATTTATTCCTGATATACCTAAAACTTTTAGAGAATCAATTACTTTACAGACATTTTCTTTTTCTACTTGAAATAAAGAATATCTTGCTTTTACATTTAAATTCTTGAATATAACATCATGAATTTCTGGGGATAATGAGTGAGTGAGTTTTTCTCCTAACAAACCATATAATAACATAATAGCCCCCTAATATTTACTTTTATAAGCCCCTAATAACCTAAAATACGAACTATTTTTTTCTATTAATGTTAATACATCTTTAACCTTATCATCTTGTAAATTTCCTTGGAAATCTAAATAGAAATAGTATTCCCATGGTTCATTGCCAACAGGTCTTGATTCAATTTTAAGCATATTTAAACCATAGTCATTTACAAACTTTAATACATTAAATAAAGTACCTACTTTGTTCTCTAGTTTAAATATAATTGATATCTTATCTTCCGAATTTTCTAGTTCTTTACCTATAACTATAAATCTTGTTTTATTGCTTTCTTCATTATTGATATTTCTTTGAAGTATTTCAAGATTATAAATCTTTGCAGCTCTTTCAGATGCAATCGCAACCTTAGTAGTATCATTGCCTTCACTAACTAATTTAGCTGCTAAAGCTGTATTATGATAAGGTATTTTCCTCCAATCTTCATGAGTCTTTAAAAAACTACTACTTTGTTGAAGACCTTGAGGATGGGAATATACTTCCTTTATATCAGAAATCTCAGTCCCCTTAAGTCCTAGTAGATGTTGACTTATAGATATATACTCTTCTCCAATAATATAAAAGCCGTATTTTCTTAATAAATCATATACATCATTTACTACACCTGCTGAGGAATTTTCTATAGGTAATACACCATAGTCGATTTTATCCTCTTTAAGAGCTTCAAAAACCCATTCAAACTGCTCATAGTTTACTTTCTTAACCTTATCACCGAAGTACTTAATTAAAGCCTCTTCTGAAAATGCTCCCTCTACTCCGCCATAACCTATTTTAAAACTATCAATGTCTTTTTTATCTCTACATTCTTTCACATCTAAATTTATATTTTTCTCTGAAAAAACTTTTTTGCATTGATATTTTTTACTTACATTCATTAAATCATGAATAAATTCTTCGGCATATTCCTTCATATCCTCATTAGTAACATACTTTAAGTTCTTCTCTATAACTTTTTTCTCTCTATCCTCTTGAAATATGGGAAGATTATTTTCTTCTTTATATTTAGCTATATTAGCTACCAAAGCCATTCTCTCTTGAAATAGCTTTATGATTTCATAATCAATTTCGTCAATTTTACTTCTCCAGCCATCTAATCCATCCACTATTTTTCACCCCATCATCAAATCTAAAATTCCTAGTGCTGTTACTGATTCTATAACAACTACAGCTCTAGTTACTATACAAGGATCATGTCTTCCTACAACTTGAAGTTTATCATCAACCTTATTAACTACATCAACTGTATCTTGATATAAGCCTATTGATGAAGTTGGTTTTACAGCTGCCCTAAATATAATTGGCATACCATTAGTAATTCCTCCTAAGATACCACCATTATTATTAGTTTTTGTTTTTATTTCATCACCATCATAATAATAGCTGTCATTAGCTTCAGAACCTTTCATTTTAGTAATTCCAAAACCTGCTCCAAATTCAATTCCTTTTACTGCTGGAACTGAAAACATTAAATGAGCCAAAGTACTTTCTACTGAATCAAAAAATGGATTTCCTATTCCTGCTGGTATTCCTGTAACAGCACACTCCACTACTCCACCTAATGAGTCTGCTTGCTTCTTAGTAGCTAAAATAAGTTCTCTCATTTCTTCGCCTTTAGCTTTATTTATGGTTGCTATATCGCCTTCTTTTAAAGAAGTTAATAAAGCTTCGTCTATAGCTAATGGATTAAAGCTATCATCTTCAATACTATTTATAGATTTAATATGTGCACCTATTGTTATACCTTTTTCTTTTAATATCTGTCTTGCTATAGAACCTGCAAATACTAATGGAGCAGTTATTCTTCCTGAAAAGTGTCCACCACCTCTAACATCATTAAACCCATTATATCTAATCATAGCTGGATAATCTGAATGCCCTGGTCTCATTAAACTTTTAAGTTTAGAGTAGTCTTGGCTTCTAGTATCTCCATTTCTTATGATTCCACAAAGAGGTGCTCCAGTTGTTCTTCCTTCAAATACACCACTTACTATTTCTACTTTATCGCCTTCTTTTCTCGCAGTAGCTATCTTACTTCTACCTGGTGCTCTTCTTTCCATTTCTTTTTCTATAGCTTCCATATCTAAAAGTATACCTGAAGGCAGCCCACTTATATTAATTCCTAAGGCTATTCCATGAGATTCACCAAAAATAGATATTTTTATATTATTTCCCCAAACGCTCATCTACTTTCCCTCCTAATAATTTATAATCTCTCCAAAAGCTAGGATAAGATTTCTTTACACAACTTGGATTTTCTATAATAACTTCATCCTTAGCACAAGTAGCTGCTATAGCTAAACTCATAGCTATTCTATGATCATCCCAAGAACTCACAGTTCCTCCAGTTAAATATTCCACTCCTTCTATTAATAAAGAGTTTTCTAATTCTGTTACACTAGCACCTAACTTATTTAATTCTCTAGTAATGGCTTTTAACCTATCACATTCTTTTATTCTAAGTCTTTCTGCATTTATTACCTTAGTTATTCCTGTAGTTAAGGAAGCTAAAACGGTTAAAACAGGTATAATATCTGGACACTGAGCTGCATCTATTATTGTTGGAGTTAAATCTTTTACTTTAGCTTTAATTCCTTCTTCTTTAGATAAGATTTTACATCCCATTCTTTCTATTATTTCTATAACTTCTTTATCTCCTTGAAGAGAATCCATGTTTAAGTCCTTAACTAAAACATCACTTCCTAAGGCATCTGCAACTAAAAAGAATGCTGATTGAGAAAAGTCACCTTCCACTTTATAATCCTTAGGTGTATAGTTCTGATTACCTTTGATTATAAATTCCTTATAGTTATTATTTACTACATTGATTCCATAGTAATCTAACATACTTAAAGTTAAATCTATATATCCTTTTGATTCTAAATTAGTAGTTATAATAATTTTAGAATCTTCTTTAATAAGAGGAAGCGTAAATAATAATCCACTTATAAATTGAGAACTTATATCTCCTCTTATCTTAAACTCTTCACCTTTAAGGCTTCCTTTAACTTTAAGGTCAAGTTCTCCATCCTTATAGCTATACTCAATTCCTTGTCTATCGAATATCTCATAATAAGTTGTTAAAGGTCTTTTGCCTAAATTACCTTTACCTATAAATCTCATTTCTGCTTCTTTAGCTATAGCCAGTGGAACCATAAATCTTAGAGTTGATCCAGATTCGTTACAATCTATTTCTCCAACATTTTTGGAGAAAACACTGCTACCATCTATCTCTAAATGATCATCAAATATCTCTATTTCAGATCCTAAAGCTCTCATAGCATTTATGGTTGCAATTATATCGTCAGAGTATTCAATATTAGCTATCTTACTTTTTCCTTTACTTAATGAAGCACATATAACTGCTCTGTGAGCCATACTTTTGGATGGTGGAATTTTAACTTCTCCCTTAAGCTTTCCTGGAGTAATCTTAACACTATTCATTTAATAGCCCCCTTAATTAAATATCCAAAAAGAAATTTTCATTACTTAGATATATATAACTTTCACCAATTTCTTTTAAGAGTATTAGACTTAAGGAGTTATTGATATTTTTTTTATCTAATTTTATTACATTAATCAATTCATCAATATTTTCTCCATCTAAAGAATAAGGCAAGTCATATTTAATAAGAATATCTTTTATTTCTTCTGCTACACTCTCAGCTACTAAGCCTTTACTATAGGCACTTTTCATTATCTGATACATACCTATAGCTACTCCTTCCCCGTGAGTATATCTTTCATATTTATAATATTGCTCAATTGCGTGACCTAAAGTATGACCAAAGTTAAGAAGCATTCTTTCCCCAGTATCTTTTTCATCTTCCTCTACAACTTTTCTTTTAATATCACAGCAAGTATATATTATTTCTTCAATATCTTCTATTAACGCTTTTTTATCTTTATAAGCCTTAAGTTTATCAAATAAATCTTTATCTTTAATACAGCCGTATTTTATTACTTCTGCTAAACCGTCTTTAAATATTCTATCTGATAAAGTATTTAAAACCTCTGGATCTATAATAACAAGTTTAGGGTGGTAGAAGCCTCCTACTAGATTTTTACCTTTTTCTAAATCAACTCCTACCTTTCCTCCAACACTAGAATCAACCTGTGCTAAAAGTGTAGTAGGAATTTGAATAAACGGTACTCCTCTTAAATAAGTTGAAGCTACAAACCCAGCTAAGTCTCCTACAACTCCTCCTCCTAATGCAAGGATTATGTCAGTTCTAGTTAATTTAAACTCTAAGAGTTCGTTATATACAGCTGGAAGAGTAGAGAAAGATTTACTCTTTTCTCCAGCCTGGATAACTATACCTTTTGCTGTATATCCATCACACTCAAGTGCCTTTTTAAGGCCATCACCATATATCCCATAAACAATATTGTCTGATATTATTGCTATTTTCTTTCCCTTAAACTTATCTTTAAGGTGTTTGCTAATATTTTTTATACTTCCTTTTTCAATTATAATCGGGTATGAGTTTTCTTCTAAATTTACCTTTAATTCCAAGGCTCCATCCCCCTTAATTATATTTCTCTTCCTACAGCTTGAGCTATTACAGAAAGTTCTTTAACTAATTTATCATATTCCTCTGGTCTAATAGATTGAGGTCCATCACATAAAGCATTTGCTGGATCATTATGAACCTCTATAATAAGTCCATCAGCTCCAACCGCTACAGCTGCTTTAGATAAAGGATCTACCATCCAATTTTTCCCTGCTGCATGACTTGGATCAATTACTACTGGTAAATGGCTTAATCTCTTTATTGCAGGCACTGCACTTAAATCCAGAGTGTTTCTTGTATAAGTTTCGAAGGTTCTTATGCCTCTTTCACAAAGTATTACTCTTTCATTACCACCAGCCATAATGTATTCAGCTGACATTAAAAGTTCTTCTATAGTTGCTGATAATCCTCGCTTTAAAAGTATAGGTTTATCTATTTTCCCTAATTCTTTTAATAAATCGAAGTTTTGCATATTTCTAGCTCCGATTTGAATTATATCAACATCTTCAACAAATCTTTCTAAATACTTCTCAGACATTAACTCAGTAACTATTGGTAAGCCAGTTTCTTTTTTAGCTATTTTTAATAGATCCAATCCTTCTGCCTCTAATCCTTGGAAGCTGTATGGAGAAGTTCTTGGCTTAAATGCTCCTCCTCTTAATAGTCTTGCTCCTGATTCTTTAACATTTTTAGCTATTCCTATAATTTGATCTTCACTTTCTACTGAACATGGTCCAGCTATTAAAGCTATCTTTTTTCCTCCAATGGAAATATCGTCAGTTATTTTAACTTCAGAATTTTGTGGATGAAATAATCTATTAGCTTTCTTGAAAGGTTCTTGAACATGCATTACTCTTTCAACACTTTTATTAGCTTCTATTTTTCTTGCATCTATTTTAGTGGTATCACCAATTAATCCTAAGATTATTAAGTCCTTACCTATAACTGGATGTACTTCTACCCCAAGTCTTTCAATAGATTTTGATAATTTTTCTACTTCCTCTTGTGCTGTTTTTGGTTTTAAAATTACTATCATATAAATTGCCCCCTTAATGATTTTTTATAAAAAAAATAAGACTCATCTAATGAGTCTTATTATTCCAACATAATTATTTCTTGATACAAGGTTTTAAGGTTATTTCTACTCATTAGAAATTAACAGTATTTTATTGCAGAACGATGAACCAGCGCTAAAATAAAAGCCCCAGCTAAAGTAAAAGTATCCAAATAATTGTCCTGCTATTCTATTAACTCCTTTAAGCATACTAACCTCCTATGTGAATTTCTGTAAAAATCTTTTTCTAAATTGTATACTAATAAAAATAGTATGTCAATACTGAGAAAACTTTTTCATTAATTTTTATTTAAATTTTTTATATATTCTCAATATTTCTATATTTTTCTTAACGCTTTTATAGAAATAATACACTGCTCCCCATTTTTCATAGTTATTTTCCTGCTTAATTTATTTATCTCAGATATATTTTTTTTATTTACTAAATAAGATTTATGTACTCTTATGAAATTTTCATCTAAATCCTCTTCTATATCCTTCATTTGTCCATAAAATTCAACTTGCCTATCTGTAGCATGAAGTACAATTTTATGAATTTTCTTGGAAGTTTCAAAAAAAAGTATTTTATCATATTCAACATTAATTATTCTTTCATCAGTATTGATTGTAAAAACATCATTGTCTTTTTTTCTTCTGCTATATTTATCAAGAGCTTCTAAAATACATTGATGTATTCTATTTTTTATATTTAAATAATCATCCTTTATAATATAATCTAAGGCCTCAACTCTATAAACAAAAGTCAAATAGCTCATTTCTGCATGAGTCGTAACAAATATAACAAATCCTCT
This sequence comes from Clostridium sp. UBA1652, assembly GCF_002320975.1. Lineage (NCBI taxonomy): Bacteria > Bacillati > Bacillota > Clostridia > Eubacteriales > Clostridiaceae > Clostridium > Clostridium sp. UBA1652. Next base: position 85,686 of record NZ_DCLI01000022.1, on the reverse strand, counting down.
TGAGTCATATTTTCTTATTTTTTCTGCCAATCTTATACCATCTATATTAGAATTTAAATCTACATCTAAAAAATACACACCTGAGTATTTGCTTTGTTTAACATATTCTATTAGCTCGTACGGATCACCTGTACTTAAAGCTAACTTCATATCTAAGTTCTCTATTATAGTTATGTCATCAATAAATTTAGCAAAACTATCTCTTTGCTTTTCGTCATCTTCACAAACATATATATTTAGCATAACTCCCCCTATTTAACTATTAGAAATTTGTAAAACTTGAGTAAATTCGCCTTTATCAGCCTTTGTATCTAGTGATATCGTATGGTATTTATTAACTATTTCTTTTAAGTTATATAAACCTAACCCTCTATTATCACCTTTAGTTGAAAAACCTTTCTCAAATATCTGATATATTTGTGGAGTTCTTTCAACACATGAATTTATAAAAACTAAAAGGACAAAATTCTCTTTTTGTATAAAAGTTAATTTTATCCATGATTTTTCACATTCAATAGCAGCTTCAATGGCATTATCTAATAATATACCTATAGTTCTGCTTAAATCTATTATATCCATATTAATCTTGTCCACTGGCTCTACAATATCTACCAACACATCTATTCCTAACTCTTGAGCTCTTATGACCTTTGATGCTATAAGTCCCTTAATTTCTGTGATATGTATATTTTGTAGCAATCCTATTCTATTGTTTTTTCTATTCATTTCGCTATTTAAAGGAACAATTTTTTTATAAAAAAATTCCTCTAAACCTTCTATATTTTTTTCTTCTATGTATCCAGACATTGCAGTTAATATGTTAGTGTAGTCATGTCTAAAGCCTCTCATATCGTTATACATAGCTTCCAAATTGGAGTTATACTCCTTTAAGTTTTCTAATTCTATTTTACGATTTTCATATTGCATTTCTTTTTTCATGTTGTTTGCTACAACAAAAGTGATTACTGACATTGATATAAGATAAACAATCATCAATGCAACATAAATAAGCATTGTAGTGTTTTCAGCCATAGATTTTTTAGCTATCATAGCATTTAAATAATATGTAATTGTTATTATGAAAATATTGACTATCATTACTATTGTCATTTTATTTTTTATTTTAATGTTATCTGGATTAATTTTCAGTTTTTTTATTAACAATTTAACAAACATAGTTATAATTATCACTAATATTAACATTCCTAAATGTATTAATAGTCTAAATCTACTAGCTTCAATGGCTTTATAAAATTCTTCTCCTATAATTGGTATTGCTAAACTACCTATTAATCCATCTGATATGAATAAAATAATCGTAGCAAATACACAATTCATAATATTTATAAATATTTTCTTATTATCCATATATAAAAACAAAAAATTCATTATAACCATTATTGGTAATCCTAACGATGAATTAGCACTTGCTATAAGTATTAAAATAATTTCCATAGCAACAAAGTTTCTAATAAATTTCTTTTTTTCGAAATTCACTATTCCAGTGTTATTTGCTGCATAATTAAATGAAAAACAAGTCAATGTTATTCCAATAATCGATATCAAAACACTTCCCCCAATAATTCCATTTTTATTTTATATTAGCAGATATGTACTAATAATTCAATTATTCCTTATTCTTCTTCCCTTAATAATTCTTGTGGAATTTTTGTTTCATAAAAAAGTAAGTATGTGCATTTTGATGTTGAATTTTCTGCAACTTTAATAGATGCCTTCTCAATTCCATCTAACATCCTATCCTTTAATTCTTCAAATAGTCCCTTGTTCATATCTCTCATAATTTTTATACCTCCTTTTAAATACCTTATAGGTTATTGGCATTATCATAAATGCCTCTAGCAAATTCCCATAGGCTATTAAAAAGCCTATTCTAAAGTCTTTCATATATATAGCTAAAACAAATGAAATTAGCCACACATAAATTGATTTTCTTTTTAACTTGTCTCTCTTTTTCTTTCCAAGTAAGGGTCTTGCCTCTGTATCTGCTGGGGAAAAGGCAAGAATACTGATAATTGAAATAGTAAACATACCTGCTAGTATTAACTTGTTTTCTGGTACATAACTACTAAGAAAAGCTCCTGAAAAAAAACATATTATAGTAGTCAATGTACATCCTAAACTTGTGGAAGCATGTACACCAAAAGCGTATCTCCTTAATGCTCCATAACTTATCATTATTATAAGGATTGTCCAAAATATATTTAACATAGCTGCTAGAGCCATGATAAATGCAATTTTCGTAAAATTTATCAACACAATCTCTATTCCATATTTAACTATATTTTCATTAAAATTAGGATTACTACTCCTAGTTTTTAAAACTTGAGTTAAACTATTAGATATTTCTTCAATATAATTTTTTCTTTTAACTTTCACAGTTTTCATAAAATCACCACAACTTTAATTAATCTTTGCTTATTAAAGCATATTGAACCCCTAATGATACAGCAATTCCAGTCATTAATAGTATTTTTATTATAAACTCTATACCACTTAATAAAACTAAAGGAATCAATAGCAAAGTAAATACTAAAAATAATGCTATGCTATCTTTCACAATTTTCCACCTCTATAAAGTATTATTATCCACCATAAATTTACATTATTTATCTTAATATAAATATTAGCATAAAAATGTATAATATTCACACTTATATAACAATGCATAATTTAAAGATAAAAATCATACTTATTTTCATAAATTTCTACGATTATTACTAAATCTCGAACGTTTATTACATTGATAATTTTGTAGAAATATTTAATATCTAACTAACTTATGTAGGATAAAACAAATAGAGACTTTACCTCAAAAATCGGTAAAGTCTCTGTTTTTATATTATTAATCAACATTAATTAACTTTAAATTCTCATTATTTTTTTCTTCTGTAGCCGCAATCTGAAGCATTGCCACTTTAGGAAGCTCTATTCCGATAGTTTCTTTTATAACCTCTTCTATAGTCTCTACTAGAATAAATTCTAAATCTTCTCTAACTTCTTGTGGAACATCTTTTATATCCATCTCATTATCTTTAGGTAAGATAACTCTCTTTATACCTGAACGGTGCGCTGCTATTACTTTTTCCTTGATTCCACCAACTGGTAGAACAGCTCCTCTTAAGGATATCTCACCTGTCATAGCTAACTTTTGATCTACTTCTATTCCTGTAATTAATGAAGCTATAGTTGTAAATAACGCTACTCCTGCTGATGGACCATCTTTAGGTATAGCCCCTGCTGGAACATGGATGTGTAAATCATTTTTATTTAATTCAAGATACTTTAGATTTAAAGCAAACCTTGAACGAATTAAGCTTTGTGAAATCCTTGCTGATTCCTTCATTACATCTCCAAGTTGTCCAGTTAACATTAATTGTCCATTACCAGGCATAAATACACCTTCAATGAATAGTATATCTCCTCCTACTGGAGTCCAAGCTAACCCTGTAACTACACCAGGAGAATTTTTTTGATTAACCTTATCATAACGAGCTATTTCATGACCTAAAACATCAAATAGCATGTCTTCTTTTATTATATGTGGAAGTTCAACCTTATTAAGAACTATCTTTTCTGCTGAAACTCTTGCAACTGAAGATAATTGTCTCTTTAAACTTCTTACTCCCGCTTCTCTTGTATAATTATCTATTATGGCTTTCATAGCTTCATCATCAACTTGAAGTTGACTAGAGTTTAGACCATTTTCTTCTAAAACAGCTGGTAATAGATGATCTTTAGCTATATAAAACTTTTCTTTACTTGTATAGCTTGATATATCTATTATTTCCATACGATCTCTTAGTGGTCCTGGTATACTTCTTAATGAATTAGCAGTTGCTATAAAGAATACATCTGATAAATCATATGGTACTTCTAAGTAATGATCTGCAAAAGTATTGTTTTGTTCTGGATCTAAAACTTCTAATAAAGCACTTGCTGGATCACCACTATTTGAAACCATCATTTTATCTATTTCATCTAAAATGAATACTGGATTCTTTTCTCCGGCCTTTTTCATTCCTTGAATTATTCTACCCGGTAAAGCTCCTATATAAGTTCTTCTATGCCCTCTTATCTCTGCTTCATCTCTTATTCCGCCTAAGCTAATACGGACATATTTTCTTCCCAAGGCTTCAGCTATACTTTTTCCAAGGCTTGTCTTTCCTGTTCCTGGAGGCCCTACTAAAAGTAATATAGATCCTTGTTTGTTTTCTTTTAGCTTCAATATGCTTAAGTGCTGTATTATTCTATCCTTAACCTTATCAAGACCATAATGCTTGCTGTTAAGTATCTCTCTAGCCTTTTCAATATCTATATCCTTAACTTTATTCTTCTCCCAAGGAAGACTAACTAATAAATCAAGATAAGTTTGAATAACATTTGCTTCTGAGCTATTAGGTCCTTGTCTTTCAAACTTCTCTAATTCACTTAAAGCAATCTCTTTTACTTCTTCTGGCATGTTAGCAGCTTCTATTTTTTCTCTGTAATTCTTTTTATTTTTACTCTTAACATTATCCTCTGAACCTTCATTCAGCTCTTCTTGGATAGCTTTAAGTTGCTGTCTTAACATGTTTTCTCTATAGCTTTTATTAACTTTATCATTAAATTTTTGAGCAAGCTCCATCTGGAATTGAATAGTTTCTTTTTGCTCTATTAATATATCCAAAAATCTTAAACTCTTTTTTCTTAAAGAACGAATTTCTAAGAAAGCTTGTTTCTCACTAAAAGATAGGTTCATAAATGGGAATACATATGCTACTATTCCTTGAATATCCTCTAGGCTATTTACATATTCCACATAAGTTTCAGATCCTCTAAAATTTTTACTTATTTCTGAAATTAGGTTTCTCATGTATTGTATGATTTCTTTTTGATTTTGTTTGTCCAGGTCTTCTATATCAGGTATAGTGCTATAAATAGCTTTGAAGTTATTGTCTTCTAACACAAAGTCCTCAACTTCTACTCTTTCTATAACCTCTAAAGTTATATTATATCCATCTTTAATCTTTTTACTTTCTTCTAGCTTTACTAATGTTCCAACTGTATAAAAATCTTCTCTAGAAAAATCTCCACCTTCATATTCTTCTCTAATAGCTAATGCAACACCATAAAAATTCTCATTCTCCATCTTATTAGTAATATGTTTTCCAATTGCTGAATTAACCTTTAATGTTATTGATTTTCCTGGCATCAAAACTGTATTTGGGATTGCTATTATAGGTAATGCTGTATTATTAGTTAAATCTTTCATTTTCATCATCTCCATTAAATTATTCGATAGTTCTATTTTTATCGAACTATTCATTAAAAAATTTTTATCTTTATTCCCAAATTATTGTTACAAATTTGTTTAATAGTTCTTTATTTAAGCTGTAATAATGATATATACCATCCTTGCGAAGTTCAATAAGTCCACAATCTGCTAATTGCTTCATGTGATGCGATAAAGTTGACTTAGCACATATGCAAGTTTTATATTCTATTTCATTACAACTTAATTCCTCAGTCTTATATAAAATCTGAATTATTTTTATTCTTGTAGGCTCTCCTAAAGCCTTATAAACTTTAACTGCTTGTTGTATAGTATTTTCATCAAGTTTCATAAAGACTTCCTCACCTTGTAGTTCTATAATTATAGAACTATAGTATCATAACTAATAATCATTGTCAATAATAATTATTAGTTAAAAAAGAGGCTATCTCACCCCTTTAAAATCATACGCATAAATAGAGATGAGATTTTATACCTTACATCTTAACGGTAATTTTAAATTAATAGTAACTCATAGACTTCACAGTAACTATTGATTTTGTACTGTATCTGTGCTATTATAACCCTACTTAAAATTAGCGGCGCGCCGCAAATAAATCAATAGGAGTTTATATATATGAGTCTAAAATGCGCTTCATTCTTTGCTGGCGTAGGCGGAATCGATAAGGGCTTTGAAAAAGCAGGATTTGAAACAATATACGCAAATGAATTTGACAAAAATGCCAGTATTACATACAAAACCAACTACCCAAATGTGCATCTTGATGTTTGTGATATACGTGATTTAGATGAGAAAAAAGATATTCCAGCCTTTGATATAATGCTTGCAGGATTTCCGTGTCAAGCCTTCTCTGTCGCAGGCTACAGACAAGGTTTTGACGATGAAAAGGGCAGAGGAAACTTGTTTTTCGAATTGGTAAGAATTATAAAAGTAAAGAAGCCTAAGATTCTTTTCCTTGAGAATGTTAAAAATTTAGTTTCCCACGATGATGGAAAAACATTTACAATAATTAGTAACACATTAGAGGAATTAGGTTACCATGTCAAACCAATGGTTCTCAATGCAAGTAGCTATGGCAACATACCACAAACAAGAGAAAGAATATACATTGTCTGTTTCAAGAACTTAACTCAGTATAGAAAGTTCGATTTTCCAAAGCCAATAAAACTTGAAAAGACTTTGAAAAATGTGATTGACTTTGACACAGAACAAGAAAAACGATATTATTACACGGAGAGTTGTGCGTTTTATAATGAACTGAGAGACAATATGAAAAGTTCAGATACTTGCTATCAATGGAGAAGGGTTTATGTACGTGAAAATAAGAGTAATCTTTGTCCAACTTTAACTGCTAATATGGGTACAGGCGGACATAATGTACCACTAATATTGACCCACGATAACAGAATAAGAAAGCTTACTCCTAGAGAATGTTTTAATCTACAAGGATTTCCTGATGACTTTGTATTGCCTGAAACTTTGAGCAATGGTGCATTATATAAACAAGCTGGCAATTCAGTAGTTGTCTCTGTTATTGAAAGAATCGCTAATGAAATAAAAAAAGCTATCGAGTAGAACTCCAAATAGAAAGTCACCTAATTGTTAAATCAACAATTAGGTGACTTTCTTAATCTAAGGTTTCTTCTGTATGGGTATTGTTGTAAAAGCGTTCATACGTTCCAATTTCAGCAAAGTCTACTGTATATTCTAAGTCGCTTACTTTAGTGAAAACAACACTATCAACACCAAACCGTTCCAACATTGGATATGTAATTAACGTACCCTCACTTAATTCAAAAACATTACGTAATAGCCATTCACCGAGTATCCTGTTTGGATTGCTCATAATTGCTTTTCCGTCAGCTTGACATACTTTCGCAGGTATTGTCAGTCCATCAGGTAATGTAAGGTTAAAGACTGTATCTCTTGGCGGGAAAAAACCTATAGTATTCGCCCTATCCTCAGCTGGATAAGGTATATAGATTTCGTTTGGATTTCTAGGCCTACCATTAGCGTTCCATTGATTTAAGCCACTTCTTTCTGCGACAAATTTAGTTCCATCGTGTCGTGTAGAATATAACCTTAAACAAATTCTGTTTTCAGTATCTATCTCAGGTGTATTGTAAGTAATGTAAGTAGGCTCGGCTACCTGTGTAACTGTCTCTGCGTCTACCATACTCATTAAATAATTATAAGGGTCAGTCATTATCTCAACTTCAAATTGGTCCAGCACTTGCGTATCATCAAAAATCATATACAAAGTATTCTTAGAAATACTGAAATGATATGTGTGGAGACCATCAGTGAAGTATGTATTGTTTACATTACCTCTACCCTCAATAATTGCAATATTATCTAAATCTATACTATCAAATGCGTGTTCAATAATCATCATTGAGCCAGGAACTCGTTTTACAATATGATATATCATTTCGTCAATGCCATACATATTCATTGTTACACGCACACGCTCATTTCTATATTCCGCTATAGTTCGAGCAAGTTCATAGCCAGTTAAGTTCTGGTAGGTTTCTCTGAGCTGTCCGAACTCTGCAACCTTCTGGTCATCATTACCAACCCACGTTTTAAGTCCTATTCCGATACGGTTCTTCTTCGCATCTGCTGAACAGTCACGGCGTGCTAGATTTTCTGCATTAAAATACTTGCAGAATATATTTTCGTGAGCTCTGTAATGAAGATACGGTCTATCACTTTCCGAAAAAAGTGCTGATAAGTTTCCAACTATGGATAACATCCTCTTATATTGTTCCTGTTGAGTAACTGGTTGATTTTCATAAAACATAGTATCATCCCCCCGGAATGTAGTATAGCACATTGCATGGGATGCCTCAATAAGTATTGTCTGTCTAATACTTTTATAGTATATCAGCACTTTACTCAAAGTAGTATCACAGGCATCAATAACTACAGATGAACTAAGAAGTATATTTAGACTTGTTTTTGATTTTATAAACTAAAGATGTCCAATACTAACTTTGTTTATTTCTTAGCATTGGCTTGAAATGCTGTAATCCTTAATATATCTATGTTTTATGTACTCTTATTAAGATTTTTCTAAAATGTTCGTGTTTTATATGATAACTTATACTATAACAGCCTAAAAAGTTGGCATTTAAAAAATGTAGATATTTATGACTGAAAACAAATCATTAAGTGTAAACGCTGACGAGGTCGATCCCATAAAAAGCCTCAAGGATATAGCAAAAGTAAAGCAATATTTGATAGGTAAAGTGAATAAGGGTGATTATATGCTGTTTCCCTTGAGTTTATCAAAAAGCCACAAAAACATTAATCCCTACGGCGTATATCTTCGTTCCTCAATCCGTGTACTGCGTACATAGAGTCGGTAAATAAAAAAGCTTCTACAACCCTTTATTTACAAAGGTTTGTAGAAGCTTTGTGCTCCACCAAAGTATATGTGGTCGGCTTATTTAAAATATCTATCTAATAATCCTTTGAATGCTTTTCCATGTCTAGCTTCGTCTTTACACATTTCATGAACTGTATCATGAACAGCATCTAAGTTTAATTGTTTAGCTAAAGTAGCTAAATCTTTTTTACCTTGGCAAGCTCCATGCTCTGCATCTACTCTCATTTGAAGATTAGTTTTAGTATCAGCTACAACTACTTCTCCTAATAATTCAGCAAATTTTGCTGCATGTTCTGCTTCTTCAAAAGCTATTCTCTTATATGCTTCAGCAACTTCTGGGTATCCTTCTCTATCAGCTTGTCTAGACATTGCTAAGTACATACCAACTTCTGTACATTCTCCCATAAAGTTAGCTTTTAATTCTTCAACAACTCTTGGATCTACTCCTTTTGCAACACCAATAACGTGCTCATCTGCAAAAGCTAAGTCTCCCGATTTCTCCATAAATTTTTCAGCTGGAACTCCACAAACTGGGCATTTTGCAGGAGCTTCATCACCTGTATGAACGTATCCACATACTGTACAAACAAACTTTTTCATAAAAAAATCCTCCTCTAAATGATCTAAAATTTCTGTTATTTATTTCGACAGTTATTATTTTATAACAATTATTATTTATTGTAAAGAACTTTCTTAAATTTTTACCATATTATTTTCCACTTATTATTAAAAATATTATAATAAAACCGCTGCAAAATCCTATATACAGCGGTTTTCACTTTATGCTTTTTTTAATTGAATTTCCACTTTAAATAAATCTCCATCAACTTTTATTTTAAATAAACCATCCTGAAGTTCTGTTAAACCTTTTGAAATTGCAAGACCGAGACCCGATCCTTCAGTATGTCTCGACTGATCCCCTCTTTTAAATCTTTCTGTTATCTCATCCTCATTAAAGTCAATTTCATAGGCAGATATATTTTTAAATATTATTATGATTCTATCTTCACTTTCTTCAAGATTTATATATACCCTTGTATTATCTAAAGAATACTTTAATATATTAGATATTTGATTTTCAAATATTCTCCAGGTTCTCTTACCATCAACCATAACATACACTTTTTCATTAGGTATATTTATTCTAAAATCTAACTTGCTAATTTTTATTTTTTCCTCAAACTCAGCAATAGATTGTTTAAGTAAAGCTATAATATCTAGCTTTTCTATATTTAGCTCCATTTCACCTGAAGCTGCACTTGAAGCTTCAAATAAATCTTCAATTAAAACCTTCAATCTTTGAGATTTTCTATCTATTATCTTAATATAGTCCTCAATTTCTTCCTTAGTAAAATTACCTTTCTTAATTAAATCCACATAATTAATTATTGAAGTTAAAGGAGTCTTCAAATCATGAGAAACGTTGGTTATAAGCTCTGTTTTCATTCTTTCACTTTTAACTTCATTTTGAATAGCATTTCCAAGTCCACTTCTCATATTATTGATATCTTTAGCTAATACATCTAAAACAGCTATAGAACTACCTTCAATTTGATAATTAAGATCTCCTTGTGATATCTTATGAGCTCCTAGGACTATTTTGTTAAAACCTCCTACAAATTTAAATCCTATATATGCTACTGTCCCCATATACAAAAACACATACACTCCTCCAAGAAGTATAACAGAAAATACGCCAACAACATATATGGAATTAGTACTCATAATTGCAGAAGTTATAATAATATCAAGTATAAATACAATAGTCGCTACACTAAATATTGCAATTTTTCCCCCAACACTCTTTATTATAAAAGCTTCTTTTGTTAATAAATAAAATTTATATAATAAACTTGTTTCCTTTATAACGTTCTTTAATCCTTTTTCATCTATTTCTTTTATTAAAGTAACATAGCTTAACCCTAAAGTTAAAAACATGTAATATAACATTAATATGCTTGGAATTATAAGATCTTCGCTAGAGTAAAGCAATATACCCTTAATAAATTCATATATAATTATAGACATTACCACAATAATTAATATATTTAACATCTTAATTTCTAGCCATAATTTCTTATACAATCTATAAGTCATTTTTTCCTTATTGGCATTATTATATCTTATAAACACTTTTTTTCTAAACTTCATTATATATGCAAATGATATTAACGATATAAACGCTGCAATTGCTATAACAATACATTCTTTCTTATACTTATCATGTTGCATTGTGAACTTATTAGAATAAATTTTAATCATATCATCATAATATAAATCTTTTGGAACAAATAACATGAACTTTAGTTTATAGTTTTTTATATCTTCATAGCTTTTTGTATAGTATATAAAATAGTCAGGCGAAAAAGTTCCCTTAACATTTTGAAATAAATTTCCTGTTTTTGTTCCATCTAATATTAAATAGAATTGTGAACTACTTATTATATCTTTTAAACTGCTATCATAAAGATATTCTTCTTCAATATTAGTTTTAACTACATTATTGTTTTCATAAAGTACATATTGAAGATTCTTATACTGCTCTATGCAATTCTCATAGGAATTATACTGAACTCTTCTTTCATCTAATATTACTTTTTTTAAGTTTTCATCGTCTATTTTATATGTTGTTTCCAGCTTATCTAATCCATCAAAATACCCATTTATATTACCTATATCTGGAAGGCTGTAATAACTATTAGAATTTTCATCTGAACTATTTTCACTAATGTATCCATTGTTTAAAGCTTGATTTAAATTCGCCTTGCCTTGTGTATATTTTTCTTCATACTCCTTCCTTTTTTCTTTTACATCACTTTCAGTCACTTTGTTAAATCTTTCGCTACTTTTTGACTCCCCATATCTAATATAAGAACTAGTAACTGCTTCAACGTATTCTGCCATTATGTTTTTAAACTGAACATCTTCTGTATAATTTTTTAATTTTAAAATATACCAGTTATTTTTTATGTCTAATATCTCATATCCCCCAATTAAAATTGAAGAAATTAATAATATTATACATATAACCCCAACTTTTCTACTGCCTTTCAATTTTATAGCCAATTCCCCACACCACCTTTAAATATCTTGGTTCTTTCGGATTTATTTCTATTTTTTCTCTAATTCTTCTTATGTGAACTGTAACTGTGTCTGCATTATAAGAGGGTTCATTCCATACTCTTTCATAAATTTCTTCTATAGGAAAAACTCGTCCTGGGTTGTCCATAAGTAAAGTTAAAATTTTAAATTCTAATGGAGTTATCTTTACATCCTCTTCATCAACTTTAAACTCTTTAGTCTCCTTATTAAGATATAAGCCTCCTACTCTAAGGATTTCCTTTGACTCTCCTCCATAGTTTCCAAGGTTCACATATCTTCTTAATTGAGATTTAACTCTAGCTATAAGTTCTAGAGGATTAAAAGGTTTTGTAATATAATCATCTGCTCCCATGTTAAGTCCTAAGATTTTATCTGTATCCCTTGATTTTGCTGAAAGCATTATTATAGGAATATTTTTATTTTCTCTTATTTTCAAAGTTGCTCTCATTCCATCTAATTTTGGCATCATTAGATCCATTATTATTAGATGTATGTCCACAGAATTTAGTGTATCTAAAGCATCTAATCCATCGTAAGCTTTAAATACTTTATATCCTTCATTTTCTAAATATATTTGTATTGCATCCGTTATTTCAACCTCATCGTCAACTACTAAAACATTGTATTTTTCCATACTAGCGTCCCCCTTAAAATTCCTAGCATTATTATAACACCCCCTGCTGATTTAACTCTATTAAAATGTTAAATAAAAAAAATTACAAAGTTACCCTTGTAATTCTTAAGATTCTATTACAAATTATTGAATTTGAAGATTTATATTAAATCCTCACTTAGACCTAAAAATAATAAACTCACCGAATAGTATTTTTTCATATTTTATTAGATAAATTTCTAAATTTCTAATCTTCTGAGTTTCTGATGTTCTAATGTTCTGAATTTCTGCACTGCTATACTGTAGAGACTTCTTCCCAAGTCTCATCAAATTCCTTTTAATTTCTATACTGTAGGAGCGTTTCTCAGCTCCATCAAATTCCTTTTAGCTTCTTCACTGTAGGAGCGTTTCTTAAAGGAATCTAGCGAGACTAAATGACAGTCTCTACAAAACAGTAGTGCAGCTCCATCAAATTCCTTTTAACTTCTAACCTGTAGGAGCTTCTTCCCTTGGCTCCTTCATACTTTTAACTCTTTAACCCAGATTTTATTTCTATAATCACCTTATCTTGGGCCTCATCTTGGGCCTCATGTTGGGCCCCCTCTTCCACCTAATATTATATAACTTTTAGCCTAATGTTTAATTTTACTATTTAAAGCGATTCTCTCTTAAAACAAAAAGACCATTACAAATTAAATTTGTAACAGCCTTTTTGCTTGACTACTTGAGTAGTTAATAGTAAAGTAATAAAAATACTACAAAGCAATTTATAAAACTATTTTGCAGTACTTATTATATTTAGATATTCAAAACGAAATAATGATTTTAATACAACTACTTAAAAGGAATTTAATGAAGTCTCTGCGAGACTTCTACAGGATTTAAGTGCTGATTTCTTTTCCAAATGGCATTAAACTTAATGACGCCATTTTAAAAAACTGTAGTCCAAAAGGAATTCCAACAATAGTTGCACACATTATTACTCCTGAAATGACATTCCCTATAGCAAGCTCTAGTCCACCGAATATTAACCAAAATATGTTTGCAATTAAACTTACTCCTCCAGTATTCATTTTTAATATTATACTATCCTTTAATTCTTTTTGCTATTAAATATCTTTACAAAGGAATTTCTTGATTTAAATTCTGTAATAGAATATAATAACGATAATGTAATATTTTAAAGCATTGATTAGAAGTAGTAGTATTTTACTTCATTCTTAGAGAGCTGTTGTTTGGTGAAAAGCAGTAATGAAGAAATATGAACTTGTCTAGGAGTTTCTTTGTGAGAAGCAAAGACGTTAACTGCGTTAAAGTTTCAAGTGGAAATAATTAATGTTATTTCAACAAGAGTGGTACCGCGGAACTTAACCTTTCGTCTCTTAATTTTTTATGAGATGATGGGTTTTTATTTTTTTATTGTTTAAGGAGGAAAATACTATGGGAAACTACGGAACTTCCATTGATAAGAAATGGCAAGATAAGTGGGAAGAAACAAAATTATATGAATTTGATAAAGAAAATTTAGATAAGAAGTTATATGTCCTTGAGATGTTCTCTTATCCATCAGGCAGTCAGCTTCATGCAGGGCATTGGTTCAATTACGGACCAGTAGATAGCTGGGCTAGATTTAAAAAGATGAATGGATATAATGTATTTCAACCAATGGGCTTTGATGCTTTTGGTTTACCTGCAGAAAACTATGCTATAAAAACTGGAATACATCCTAAGGATTCGACTGTAAAAAACATAGAAACTATGGAAAAGCAACTTAAGGCTATGGGCGCTATGTTTAACTGGGAAAGTGAAGTTGTAACTTGCCAGCCTGATTATTATAAATGGACTCAATGGTTATTTTTAAAGCTTTATGAAAAAGGGTTAGCTTACAGAAAGAAAGCTCCAGTTAACTGGTGTCCATCTTGTAATACAGTTCTTGCAAATGAGCAAGTTGTTGATGGTGCCTGTGAAAGATGTTCAACTGAGGTAACTAAAAAAGACTTAACTCAATGGTTCTTAAAGATAACTGATTATGCTGATGAATTATTAGAAAAATTAGATACCTTAGATTGGCCAGAAAAAACTGTAGCTATGCAAAAACACTGGATAGGAAAATCTACTGGTGCACAAGTTACTTTTAATATGAAGGATTCAGATTTAAGCTTTGATGTATTTACTACAAGAGTTGATACTTTATTTGGAGTTACTTATGTTGTTTTAGCTCCTGAAAATCCATTGGTTGATGAAATCACAACAAGTGATCAAAAAGAAGCTGTAGAAGCTTATAAAGAAGCTGCTAAAAAGCAGTCTGATATAGAAAGACAATCAATTTCTAGAGAAAAAACTGGTGTCTTTACTGGTTCATATGCTATAAATCCTATTAACGGAAGAACTGTTCCTGTATGGGTTGGAGATTATGTTTTAGCTACTTATGGTACAGGAGCTGTTATGGCTGTTCCTGCTCATGATGAAAGAGACTTTGCTTTTGCTACAAAGTTTGAATTACCTATAGAAAGAGTAATTGTAGCTAAAAATGGAGATTCTAAAGAACTTCCTTATTGTGAATATGGAAAGCTTGTAAATTCAGAAGAATTTGATGGTTTAACAACAGAAGAAGCTAAGGTTAAGGTTGTTGAGAAACTTGAGAAAAATAACCTAGGAGAACAAAAAGTTAATTACAGATTAAGAGACTGGTTAGTATCTAGACAAAGATACTGGGGTTCACCTATTCCAATGATCCATTGTGAAAAGTGTGGAACTGTTCCAGTACCTGAAAAAGATCTTCCTGTTATGCTTCCTTATGATGTAGAATTTGCCCCAGATGGAAAGTCACCACTTGCTAAAAATGAGGATTTTATAAATACAACTTGTCCTTGTTGTGGTGGAGCAGCTAAAAGAGAAGCTGATACTTTAGATACTTTCGTTTGTTCATCTTTCTATTATTTAAGATATGCAGATGCTCATAATTCTGAAAAAGCATTTGATACAGATATGATAAACAAAATGCTTCCTGTAGATAAATATGTAGGTGGACCTGAACATGCTTGTATGCATTTATTATATGCAAGATTTGTAACCAAGGCTTTAAGAGATATGGGGTATATAAACTTTGATGAACCATTCTTAAGCTTAACTCACCAAGGTCTTATACTTGGACCAGATGGTCTTAAAATGAGTAAATCAAAAGGAAATACTATATCTCCAGATGATTATATAAAACAATATGGTGCAGATGTATTTAGAATGTACTTGATGTTTGGTTTTGCATATACTGAAGGTGGAGCTTGGAGCGATGATGGAATAAAATCTGTAAATAGATTTGTTGAAAGAATCGAGAGAGTTCTAGAAACTTCAAGAGAATTTATAGAAGCTAATAAAGATTCTAAAACAACTTTAGATAAGGCAGAGAAAGAATTAAACTTCTGGAGACATAATACTATAAAATCAGTAACAGAAGATACTGATAAACTTCAATTTAACACAGCTATAGCTAGAATGATGGAGTTTGTAAATGCACTTTCTAAGTACACTCAAGAAAGTGATATGAATGCATCCTTCTTAAAAGAGGCTTTAGACGATTATTTAAAATTATTAGCACCATTTGCTCCTCACTTTGCTGAAGAACAATGGTCACTATTAGGTAATTCTTACTCAATATTTAACCAATCATGGCCAGCTTTTGATCCAAAAGCTTTAGTTAAAGATGAGATTGAAATAGCTATTCAAATTAATGGTAAAATCAAAGCTAAAATAAATATTGCTTCTGGATTAGGTGAGGAAGAAATTAAAGCTGAGGCTTTAGCTAACCCACAAGTAGTAGCTGCTATTGATGGTAAAAATGTTGTTAAAGTAATAGTTATAAAAGGAAGACTTGTAAATATAGTTGTTAAATAAAGTTAAAGCAGTAGGGCTTAATCCTTACTGCTTTTTCATATATATTATAAATTATTGTGAAGTACTTCAATTATATTGCGTAAATCAACTACTGATATTTGTCCTGGTGCAGAAACCTTTTTAGCAGCTCCAAAAGTTAAAGCTGATCCAAATAATTCTCCAGAAACTCTACTTATTACACCTTTTCCTGCCATAGACATCGTAATTATAGGACCCTCAATATACTGCTCTTTAACTATTCTTGTTGCATCTAATAAGGTAATTACATCTTCAACAGAATTGGGCATAACCGCTATTTTAGGTATATCTCCACCTAGCTCTTCTGCTTTACGAAGACGTGCTATTATTTCTTCCTTAGCTGGAGTTTTATCAAAATCGTGATTTGATATTATAACTGCTACATCATTTAAATGAGCTGCTTCAATTAATGTTTTAACATCTTTTTCTTCATTAAATAGTTCAACATCAATTATATCAATAAGCTTTGTTTCTGCTGCTGTTGTATTTAATTCAACATAAAATTCTGAACTGATTTCTTTTTCTCCGCCTTCTTTTTTGCTACGGAATGTAAATATAATAGGTTTAGAACTTAATATTTCTCTAATTTCTTTTAAAGCTTGTTTTACTTTTTCTATATCAGTAACATGCTCAAAAAAATCTACTCTCCACTCAACTATATCTACATCTAAATCTTTTAGATAATTTGCTTCTTCTAAAAGCTCAGAAAGGCTTTCACCAACCATTGGAACGCATATTTTAGGTAAACCCTCTCCAATCACTACATCTTTTACTTTAACTACTTTCTCCATTTACTTAATCCCCCCAATAGTTCTCCACAGCTTATTCTCCAATAATTTTATAATATTCGCTCAAAGGCATTTAATAATTTCTCTATCTCTTTATAGTCTAGCGGTTTAAACTGGTTAAAGTAATAGGAATCATTAAATTTATCATATAAATCTCTTGCCATATCCATCCATTCTTCTGGAATACATAAATGCATTAAATCCTCCATAGTACAACTTAACAGAAACCTTTCAACCCCCCAGAAAGAATATTCCTTTATCTCATGAAATTCATTAAAAAATTTATAATCCTCAGCTATTTTAGAGGTCAATTTATATTCATAAATATCAACAAAAAAGAAATCAAACTTTCTTGATTGACTTTTAAAAGCATCTTCTTGTATTATTTCTATTCTATCATCTTCGCCAAAATTATGTTTATAAATTTCTATAACATCTTTTGAAGTTTCATATACAGTTATATTTTTAACTTCCTTCTTTTTTAATATCTCTTGAATAAAATATCCGAGTCCTAATCCTACTACTCCAACAGTTCCTTTTGCTCTTTTTATACTTTCATAGCAGCCTTCTATTTCTAATGGAGTTAATCGCATCCATGTTTTAGTGTTATCGCTTAATTCTATAATAGATTCTTCTATCTCCTCATTTATTTCAAAAAGATAATGAGGAACTATTCCTTTTAATCCATCAATTTTAGAAACTTCAAATTTATTAATTTTTTCACATTTGATTTTTTTATTATATTCTCTTATTTTATCTATATAATATGCTCTATCAAAAAGCACATAATCACTTCCATTCTAACTATAATGTCAATTACTTGTATCTTATATATTATGATTAATGATCTTATATTAAATACATTCTTTACTATAATAACACGTTTTACATTTTTTAGAAATATTTTTTATTAATCCCCCCTTGAAGTTTGTTATAAAATATTCTATAATGTAATTAATAATTATTATTAATTGAAATAAGTAGGTGAAGTTGATGAATAAATTTATATTAAGTGAAGAAGCATATACTGAGTTTAAAGGATTTTTAGGTGAAAATGATATTACTGATTTTAACGTAAGAGTAAATCTTGCTGGTTATGGATGTAGTGGTCCTGCTTTTAATATATCAGTTGAAGAACCTAAAGAAAATGATGTAGTTGAAAAAGTTAATGATATTACTTTTTTTGCTGAAGAAAATCTTATAGATGAATTTGGCGGTTTTATAATTCTTTCTACTGATGAAAATGATGGAAGAGGATTAAGTTTAAGACCTGTTATAGAATCTGAAAGTAGCGGTTGTGGAACCTGTGGTGGATGCCACTAATAATATTTAAAAAGGAAGAAATTCATTTTAATGAACTTCTTCCTTTTTTATATTTCTATTTTACTGGTAAAGTAAAGCTACTATATTTATCATTTATTTTCTTTAAATCATCTAAGATATCTATCCATAATTTGTTATTTATAATTTCATTTTTAAACTCATTCCCACTAATAGGAAACTTTTCAGTAAGATCTTCAAAGTATTTTTGAATTTCTAATG
Source organism: Clostridium sp. UBA1652 (assembly GCF_002320975.1). NCBI lineage: Bacteria > Bacillati > Bacillota > Clostridia > Eubacteriales > Clostridiaceae > Clostridium > Clostridium sp. UBA1652. Next base: position 67,047 of record NZ_DCLI01000022.1, on the reverse strand, counting down.
ATAGATTATATAACATTTTAAAATTAACCTTATCTGATTCATTAAGTTTAAACACTTTTGTACCTTCTACACTTTGTGTTTCATTATTCTCCATTATATATAAAATAAATGTATTTCCCTTTGCATAAATATCATCTAAAATTAATCCATTACTCTCTACAACTTTCTTATTAAATATTGTCCTATCCTCTTTATACTCATTATATTCCTCAAGTAAGGTATATAAATTCTTTGAAATATCATTGTAATTAGAGTATAGCTTAGTTATGTCTTTTTTAGATATACTTCCCTTTTCTGTAACCATCTCAAGCATTATAAGATTGGCCTCATTTTTATCTTTAATTGAACAAATTTCATTATTGGATTTTTCGCCTATCTTTTTCTCATACTTTTTATTATCTAAGGCAAAATAAATATTTAATGAAAAGCTTATCACAAGAATTATGACCACAATAAAAAAACAATTCTTTACGGATAATTGTCTCATTCAATCCCCCCCTATTTTGATAATTATACCACACCATCTTTCATTTTTCTACAATTATTGACATCAATAATTATTATCTCCCTATAGAAATAATAGCATTTACTTAACCATATTACCATAAACTCTTTGTTAACAATTTCCTTATAATAAAAGAAGCTATCACTTCCTGTAATAGCTTCTTTTATTTACCTTGCCCAATCATGTATAGCATCTCTCACTGCCTGTAGTCCATAATCATAACCATATCCTTCAACTTGTACCTTTTCTAATCTTGTAACTACACCATAGTTTTTATCTAATGAAAGATTATCTTTTGAGGTTAAAACCCATATAGTTTTATAATTTATAGGTTTAACTTTTAATTCCTTTTCTCCTACTCCATCTGTAAAATATATCAATATATGATTTCTATAATTGTTCTCTTTTATATAATTAAATACTGGAGAAAATTGAGTGGCTCCGCTTTTATTCATTCTTTGTTTTATATCCTTAGTAGATTTAAGTTCATAAACACGCCTAATTTGGTTATCACATTCAATTACTTTTATCCTTCCAAGCTTATTTCTGCATAAAGCTAATATTTCTTTCATTATGCTTTTTATTTCCCCATCACTCATAGATGCAGATATATCTATAGCAACTAATATTTCTGGTATGTTATTAGGTAACACCCCTCTAATATCCAATCTATCAGGCTGTCTTCTATCTTTTCTAGTTATGGTTTTTTTATAACCTATCTTAGAGGTATTCAATAATCTTTTTAAATGAGATTTCCAATCTATTTCTTCTTTTTCATCAAAAGATAAAATCATTTTTTCAATATCCTTAGGCGCTTTCCCTTTATATGCACTTTTAGAGGTTCTTTTCTTTATATCTTTAATATTATCTAAGGTTAGCTCTCCTCTTTCCCATAACTCATGAGCTCTTTCTAAGTCTATAGACCTTTGTATATTAGAATCTTTTTTTATTACCTTTTTATTTTTTCTTTTATCTATAGCCTTTTGTATCTCTTCTGCATAGACTTCAATTGGCATATCTTCTTTTAAATCTAAATCATACTCTATGTTTACTGTATGAAGCTTCTTACAAAATGCAGGTAGATTTTTTATATACTGATTTATAGATAAGTCCATTGCTATATTTATAGCTAAGGTAGATACTTTGTTCTTTAGACTACGCTCCCTTTCATAATGGTTATACATTATATGATATATCTCATGTTTTATAAGTGCTTCCATTTCCTTAAGAGATAAAGGAAGCATTAAAAATGGGTTAAAATGCATTTTATAGCCTTCCAGCGTAACTTCCGTTGCTATGGGCCAAGTAATGTTAAAATTAATCTCCCTCTTAATCTGAATCATAAATTGTCCAAAGAAATTATCTTCGCTGGATAAAAGACTTATATTTATAAACTCTATTAGTTCCCAAAATCTCCTTTTATGATAATCTTTAAAATCATTTTGAGATTCTATTTCATAACATACTTTCAATAATTCCTTACTATTTTTTTCAAAATCCATAATATCACCCCAATTAATTAGAATAGATATTAAAAAATGCATCTAGGAAGTTTTCATTCTCAAGCATCTCGTCATAAAGTTCCTTTGAGTAATCACTTTTTATTTCTTTCATTATTCCTAGTCTTAAATCCTTTGGATAAAAACTAAGTAGCTCTGAAAAAACAGATATCTCTTTTTCTCTTATAGATAATGACTCAATATAATTCAAACAATTTTTAGATAATATATATAGGCGTGAATGACTTTCCTTTGAGATTCTATCTTTAATATCAAATACTAATATATTTTCTCTAAACACCTCTTCTGGTTTAATTAACGGATTCTTTAAATTGTCTAAAAAGTTTATAAAATCTCCAGCAATTGAAGCTCCCACATTTCCTTTAACCAAATTAAAGAATATATTTTTAGCCATAGAGTCTTTATGCTTTAAAAATACTTTATAGCCTTTAGAAACCCTCTCCCAACTTCTTGGGGTAGCCTTTATATGCTCCTTAGAGTTTGGTGTATGAAGAAATTCTGGAAAAGTTGATATAAACTCTATTATATGCTCATGTATCTGCCCTTTTGTCATAGCCCATCTTACCCATTCTTTTAGTTCTGATTCCATTTGGATCCAAACAAATCTATCTTCTTGGGCTGGGTCCATATCTATTACTTGATATTCACTTTCTTCATAATCATCATATTTGTTAGATGGATTCATAGCCGCTATTACATAAACATCTTCACTTAAGCTATATCCATTTATTTCTCTATTTAATATTAAATTCATAAGTTCCTGTTGAACTGTATGTTCGCATCTATTTAATTCATCTATAAACAACACCACTTGCTTACCTTGCTCTATATAACTATCTACCTCTATCAATTTTGAATGAGTAGCGTATTCAGTTACTTTTCTACTCTTAGAAATTCCCTTCACTAAAAATTCTCTTTTTTCTACAGTTGGTAATCCTCCTATTTCTCCTTCCTTTAGTAAATTTGCATCTATAGTAACTAATTCACAATTCTTAGTATTTGCTAATTCTTTTATTAATGATGTTTTTCCTATTCCACTTTCTCCAATTAGTAGTGGTACATCTTTGGCCTCTATAATTAATTCCACTGTTTTTAATGCTTCTCTAAAATTCAATTTTTTTCGTCCTTTCTTAAGCTAAATTGAAAGTTTATAATCAACTAAGATTTTTCTTGCTGTCTTACTACCAAAATTATTTATAAAATTTATTTTGTCCATTTCTAAAACCTCTAGATTTAGGAAATCTTTTAAGTATTTCTCATCTATACTATTTTCCCTAACCTTTTTGGTTAGTATATCTACAACTAAATCAATGCTTATATCGTTATAAACGTACTTTACTACATTAATATTAACTTCAATTAGTTCAACTAATTCTTCATAGGTATAATTTATATAGTTTATAGCTTCTTCATTTAATGATATAGCCTTTTTCTTGCTTTCCATTGATGGATTATCAACAAATCTAATAGCCCCCCAGTAGTTCTCTATGGCTTTTAGCACCACATTTTCAGTTGGTTTTTTTATATATTTTATTGCATCATAATCATTTTCTACAGCTAATATTTGAAATTCTTCTTTAGGATTATTTACAAACTGAATTGCCCACCCCTTAGTTTCTATAGCAGCTCTAAGTATTTTTTCTGTTGGATACTTTATAAGCTTTAATGCATTCCATAAGCTTTTAACAGCTATTATTGAAGCCTCCTCAGCTGGATTTTCTATATACTCTATAGAAAGTGGGTTGCTTTTTATTGCCTCTATTTGCACAGCTTCTGATGGTTCTTTTATATATCTTATAACTGTTCCATTTTTTCTTACTGCCAATATTTTAATATCTTCACTAGGATTATCTATTTCTCTAATATAAATAGGATTATCCTTAATTTTTATTTCTAAATCATATTTCTCCATTTTTACTTCCCTTCGTTCTCTATGTTAATAATATAAAATAACTTTTTTTCTTAATATAATTATATACCACTAAAAAGAATTTATCTATTACTTAATAATAGTTATCAAAAAGGAAACTTCTATATATTTGAAGTTTCCTTTATCTAGATTCTTTATATTTTTCGATTTCTCGCTGAATTAAAAACAGTAAGTTGTTAAATTCCCACATTTCTCCCTCTTCTAATAGTTTATTAAGAGAATTTTGAAATCTGCTAGCTTCAGCTATTCTGCCTAATCCCATTAATGTTAATATATTATTCATTATGCTGGATATTACATCAGACTTAACTTCAAATAATTTTTGAGCATCTTTTATTTCATCTTTTATTAAAAGCATTTCTTCATCTAGTCTAAAGGCTGCATCAGCTGCACTTTTCAATTTTGACATTATTTCCTGCGGTTTTTGATGTTTATACTTATAATTTAAGGAATGTTCTATAGTTGCCCAAAAGTTCATAGCCAAAGTTCTTATTTGAAATTCTGCTAAAATTTCTTTTTGTCCGTCCGCCATATTAACTGGGTATTTTATTATCATGTGATAGCTCCTATATCCTGAACTTTTAACATTTCTCACATAATCTTTTTCATATAAAATTTGCATATCTCTTCTTTTTCTTAATATTTCTACCACTCTATCTATATCGTCAACAAACTGACACATTATCCTTACTCCTGCAATATCTTCTAACTCATACTGCAATCTATCTAACGGAATTTCAAATTTATTAGCCTTTTCCAACATAGAACTAACTTCTTTTACTCTTCCTGTCACAAATTCTATTGGTGAGTATTCTTTTCTCTTTCTATATTCTTTTCTAATACTTTTTAGTTTTATCTTTAATTCTTCTACTGCCTGCTCATAGGGTATCAGAAATTTTTTCCAGTCATTTATCGCCATATTGTCTCACCTACTCCTTAAATCTATATTTATTATACCAAAATAAAGTACTTCTGATAATTAAAATTTATGATATAATGATATTAATACAATTTTACAGAGGTGTTGACAATGGGTAACATTTTTTCCGGATTAGAGAATCTGGGATTCGATAATTTAAACGGTTTAAAAGTATATGAAGAGAAAAAGCAAAAACAGACTATAGTTGAGAAGAAAGAATTGGACCCTATGAGTCATATATTTGATAAACAAGTAGATTGTCCTGTTTGTAGTGCTTCTTTCAAGGTTAAATCTGTTAAAGTTAATTCCCCTAGAATGAGGGGACAAGATTCTGACTTATTTATTCATTATGATGTAATTAACCCCTATCTATATGATGTATGGGTTTGTAATAGTTGTGGATATACTGCCATGAAAGCTGATTTTCCTAAAATAAAGGCTTTTCAAAAGGAAATTATATTATCCTCAATTACTCCAAAATGGAAAGGAAGAGAATATCCTGAAGTTTTTGATGCTAAAATAGCTATAGAGAGATTCAAATTAGCCTTAGTTAACGCTATATTCATGGAAGCAAAAAATAGTACTAAAGCAATGATTTGTTTGAAAACTGCTTGGATGTACAGGCTCCTAGAAGATACTGACAACGAGATTTCATTTTTATCTCAAGCTTTGAATGGTTTTAACGAAGCATATAGTAATGAGGATTTCCCTATATATGGTATGCATAGATATAGTATAATGTATTTAATTGGTGAATTAAATAGAAGAGTTGGTAATTATGATGAGGCATTAAGATGGTTCTCTAGCGTTATTACGACCCCTGGAGTTCCTCAAAAAGTTAAAGATCTTGCAAGAGATTGTAAAGATCTTATAAAAGATTATAAAAACAAATAATATTATCAAATAAAACTTAGGAGGATTTTACTATGAGTTTATTCTCAAAAAAGAAAAATGTTGAACCTAAGGAAATTTCGCAAGATATTTCCTCAAAAAACGCTATTATTGAACCTACTAATGATTCTACTATATTAGATTCAATATCTTCAGAGTTACAAAGTACGAAGGCAAACTCTGAAAGTTTAAAAAATTCTATCGGTAACATAGAAGACTCTGTATCTTCTTTAGCAGATTCATCTATAAAACAAAGTGATCAATTATCTAATGTTAGTAGTTCTATACGAAGCATTGGTGCTTCACTAGAAGAGTTAGCCTATAACGTAACTAATGTACATATTAAGGTTCTTGATACAGATTCTTCTGCTGATCAAGGTGTTGAGACTATAAATACTTTAGATAATTCTTTAAGCGAACTTAAACAGGCGTTTACTGTAAGTTCTGATACTATCAATGAATTAGTTAGCAAGCTAGAATATGTTAATTCAATTACTGATTCTATAAGCCAGATTGCTAGCCAAACAAACTTACTTGCACTTAATGCTGCAATTGAAGCTGCACGTGCTGGAGAAGCTGGTAGAGGATTCTCTGTAGTTGCTGGAGAAGTTAGAAAGCTAGCTGAAAACTCTAAGCAAGCTGTTCAAAGTATAACTAATTTATTAGGGGAAATTAAGGTGGACATTTTAAGTGCTTCTACAGCTATGAGTACTGGAAATGTTGCATTAAGCTCTCAACAAGATGCTATTGAATCAACTAAAGGAACTTTTAAAAATATTAAAACATCTATTAATGAGGCTGTTACTGAAATAGATGAATTTATTGAAAATCTAACTTCTGTTGCAGCTAATAAAGATGATTCCATTGGTCTAGTTAGAGATTTAGAAACTATAACTCTTGAAAATACAGCTTTAACTCAAGAGATTTCTGCTGCAGTAAAAATAGACTCTCAAGCTTGTAATGATCTTCATGATTCCATAGAATCTATTTTAAATATTATAAATAAATAACATAAAAAGGAACCTTTAATAGGTTCCTTTTTATGTTATACTAATCCATTATTTTAACTGGGTCAAAATTTATAAAATCACAGGATGTCATAATATATTCAACTCCATCATATGTTCCTTGTATTACCTTACCAAGAGCTGGACCATGTAAATGACCATATATAACTTTTTCAACTTTAAATTCATTAAAAATTTCAACAAACCCTGATGAATTAAATTTTTCATTAGTTGGAGGATAATGTATCATACATATAAATTTTTCATATCCATCTCTTTTGGCTGCATCCAAAGATAATCTAAGCCTTATAAGTTCCCTGTCATATATTTTCTTATCCTTCTCCGCAAACTTATCACTATCAGGGCATATCCATCCCCTAGTTCCACATATTGCCCACTCATTATAACTAAAATAGTTATTTTGTATAAAATTCATCCCATCATATAGCGAATTAAGCTTTGTTATACTACTCCACCAATAATCGTGATTACCTTTAATTATTATCTTCCTACCTGGAAGAGCATTAATCCATTTTAAGTCTTCTCTAGATTCATCTGCGTTCATTGACCAAGATATATCTCCCCCAATTAAAACAGTATCACTCTCATTGACTTTCTCTTCCCAATTTTTTTTTATTTTATTTTCATGCCCTATCCAATTATCTCCAAAAATACTCATAGGTTTATCCGTACTAAAAGATAAATGAAGATCTGATATAGCGTATAATGCCATAATACTCACCTTTCATTCTTTTTATCCAAATCTGTTACAAACGCAATAATATATGCTACAGCCTCATATAAATCTTCAGGAATTTCTTTTCCGATATCAACATTTGATAATAAATCGGTTAATTCCTTATTATAAACTACAGGCACATCACTTTCCTCAGCTTTTTCAATTATTTTATCAGCTATTGGTCCCATACCAGCTGCTGTTATTATAGGAGCTTCATTATTTAATTCATACTTAAGTGCAACTGCTTTTTTTCTCTGTTTCATTATCCTTACACCTTTCTATCTAATATAACTAGATTAGTAGAATTAAAAAATTCCCTTGATGTACTTATATTAACCTCTTCTATGGCTCTAGATACTATTACTTTACTATTATATCCTATGGTATTTAATGATTCTATAAGTTTATTTTTTTCTTTATCAAGAATTTTAACATATTCCTTTGAACATTTTAAATCAATATCTAAATTCTTGTTTTGAAGCTTTATATATGCATCCACATTTCCTAAATTTAATGTTTTTACAGATACAATCATTTTTATATTGCTAGAATCTAATTTTTTCCCTTTTCCTCTTTCATCTTTAACTATAAGCTTACATTCGTATTCATCTTGCTTCACTTTTAAAGGTATATTCATGTAATAATAATTATTGCTTACTGAATTAAACACCTTTACTTCTGCTGTATTACCTTTAATAAACTCCATAACCTTATTAAAGGCTTCACCTTCATCATCTCCATATTTAGAAGATAGTATAACCTCTTTAATTATATCTTTAATGTCTAAAGCTTTTTCTTTAATACCTTCTTTTATCATCTCTGGAATAGCTTTATTTACATTACTAACTAACTCTTTTGCTTGTACCAGTTCGTCATTTTTTAAACCTGATGAACTACTTATCTCATTTCCCTTATCATTTGACGAAGTAGGTACTTGTTTTTTTAATAAATCTATAAAATCTTTTATCTCTCTTGTTGTATTAAATGGCATGTTCGTTGATTTTAAATCTTGTTTATTAAACTCTTCTGGAGTTTGATTTTTTATTAATTCTACAAATGCTTCTATATCCTTATCCGTTATAGGTTTTTTGCTTACATTATTCTCCTTAAGATAATTTATAATTGTGTCTCTTAAAGTTTTATCTGTAAAACCTTCTTTTATTAACTGTTGATTCAACTTCTGTATATCACTACCTAATTCTTTTTCCTGTAAGAAGTCATTGTTTTTTAAAATTGATGATTTATTCCCATCATCTTCCCCATAATTTTCTGATATACTCACTTGCTTTCCTAAAAAATCTATCAACGCCTTTATCTCTTTTGTTGTATTAAATGGAATGTTCGTTGATTTTAAATCTTGTTTATTAAACTCTTCTGGAGTTTGATTTTTTATTAATTCTACAAATGTTTCTATATCCTTATCCGTTATTAGTTCTGTGTTTATATTGTTATCTTTAAGATATTTTATAACACTATCTTTGCTTACTATTATATCCTTACCACTAACCTTATTATCTATGTTTAAGTCAACTGATTTATTATTATTAATTTCCTCAAAATCTCCTGATAATTTTCTTAACATATCTAAAACACTTATTTTTTTCTCTTTATTTGAATTTACGTAGGCTTCTTTGGGTGATATATTCTTTAATTCCTTATTAATAGAATCTTCTGTATTTTTTACATTTAATTTTACAATCTCATCGCTATCAATATTTTTTTCTATACTACTTCCTTCTACAGGAGCTTTCAAAATAATTTTTTCTATAGACTCCTCACCTTTAAATATCCTATTAAACGCCTTTATGTTTGATTCGGTTAAATCTATATCATTTTCTATAAAAGTTAAAATATCCTCTGCTTTCATAGTTTTAAATTCTTTAAAAAAACTTTGTAGTTTTTCCCTAATATTTTTAGATTCCTCTGAGTCAATAGGGATATTTTTACTTGAAATATAATTATTTATAAAATTATCTACTTCTTTTTCATCAACTTTTATTTTTTCGTTGAAATTAAATATAGACGAATACTTTGATATATTCTCTTTAGTTAGTGGTATATTAAATTTTACTAACTGCTTTAAAGTTTCAATTTCTTCTTTCGCTAAACCTTGAGATTTAATTAATGCATTGAGTGGATTGTTCTCCTCACTAGTTGCTTTATCTTCTTGCCTAACTAATTTTAATTTTAATTTCCCATCTTGAAACCCTAGTACCTGAAACTTTAGTAGTCCTTCTAATTGTTCTGGTGTTAAATTTTCATCGACTTGCGCCATGAATTGCCAGCCATCAAGAAGCTTTATTGTAAACTCTCCTTTATTTTGGCTAATCCGCATTACTCTGCCTGCAAATTTTTCACCTACTTCAAATGTTAACTTAGATGATAATTTTTTTGAACCTACATTATATACTGAATTTATATTCCAAATACCAGGCATCTTAGCTCCACTCCCATACAAAATACTATATATTATTATCGTATCTTATTATACAAAACTAAAAGCAATAAGTTAAAAAATCTTATTGCTTTCAATTTTTATTCTACAACTATTCTATTATAGTTTTTCTTTCCTCTTTTAATAAGTGCTGAACCATCTTGAAAATCGTTAATAGTAAGCTCTCTCTTTATATCAACTACTTTCTCTCCATTAACTGAAAGTCCACCTTGCTGTATTAATCTTCTAGCTTCTGCCTTTGATGGAACAATTTTAGATTCTGCTAATACATCCAATATGCTTTTTCCTATACTATCTTCTGAAATAGTAGTTGTAGGTACATTATCCATATTAACGCCTGAACCAAATAAGGCTTCTGATGCTTCTTTAGCTTTATTAGCTTCTTCTTCTCCATGAACTAATTTAGTAATCTCAAAAGCTAAAACTTTTTTAGCTTCATTAATTTCTGCACCCTCTAAGCTACTTAACCTTCTTACTTCATCCATAGGCACAAATGTCAATAAGGATAAACATTTCTGAACATCTGAGTCTCCAACGTTTCTCCAATATTGATAAAACTCATAAGGAGAAGTTTTTTCTGGATCTAACCACAATGCTCCATTTACTGTTTTACCCATTTTTTGACCTTCACTATTAGTAAGTAGTGTGCAAGTCATTGCAAAAGAATCTTTACTTGCTTTTCTTCTTATTAATTCAACACCAGCTATCATGTTGGACCATTGGTCATCTCCACCAAGCTGCATTTTACATCCATATTCCTTATTTAATACATAAAAATCATATCCTTGCATTAACATATAGTTAAATTCTAAAAAGGATAATCCTTTTTCAAGTCTTTGTTTAAAGCATTCTGCTGTAAGCATTCTATTAACAGAAAAATGCATTCCTACTTCTCTTAAAAAATCTACATAGTTTAAATTTAATAACCAATCTGCATTATTTACAATTAGAGCCTTGCCATCTTCAAAATCAATGAACTTTTCCATTTGCTTTTTTATAGATGAAACATTAGACTCTATTTGTTCTTTTGTAAGCATTTGTCTCATATCTGTTTTTCCACTAGGATCTCCAACCATTGCAGTTCCTCCTCCTAGAAGAGCTATAGGTCTATGTCCTGCTTTTTGCATATGTGCCATAAACATCATTGCGATAAAGTGCCCTACATGTAGTGAATCTGCTGTTGGATCAAATCCTATGTAAAATGTAATCTTTTCTTTTTCTAATAATTCTCTTGTTTCAGCTTCATGAGTAAATTGTTTTATATACCCACGTTCCATTAATTCATCCAAAACTGTTTCCATACTATTCCTCCTAGAACTCATACAAAGATAATATTAGTATATAAATAATTCATTTATTAATCAACATATACTTAAAATTAAAAGCCCCATTGGGGCTTTATATATCAAGGTAATTGTTTTCAATTTTAGTTGTAATTATAGTTATACTGTTTTATAAACTCAGGTAAATCTTCGCAATCATGATTAAGATTTATAAAAAACTTAACTTCATACCTCCTACTTAATTCATTAATTTTCTCAAATAAAGAATTAGCGCTACATAGGTCCTTTCCTCTTACAATATTAGATAACTCATCAATATAGATATATTCTATATCATAATTTTCAGATATAAGCCCACACAAGAAGCCATAAAAACTTTCATAATCTTTTAACTTAAAATCATCTGTTGAAATAAATCGTATATTTCGATTTAAAACTAGCATAGCTCTATTGTCATCATCGATATAAACTGATTCTCCTCTTGCAAATTGAACATTGTCGTTAGCCAAATCTATAAGCTTTTTGGTTTTTCCTGATCCTCGTTGTCCACAAAATACATGAATCATTGGTACCACCCCTTATATATTTAATAAAAAATAGATATTTCTATTTTTTTATTATTCAAACACAGATGTTCCTGGAAAAATGACCTTAAAGGTTCCTTCAGCCTTTGAATTAATAATTTTTACTTTCCCTTTTCCAGTAAAAGAATTTCTCATTAAATAAAAGCCCCTTCTGGTCTGCAAAAATCTCTTTTTATCATCTAAAGTAATTAATTTCTCATAAAGCCATGAATTTCTGCTTAAATCATTTGGTATTTGACTAGATTCTTTAGAATAGATCAAATTTCCTGGACTAATCACACTTATTGACTTCCTGCTAATAATTATCTCTATATCTCTATTTGTATGCGTATAATCTCTATACAATACCGCATTTTTCAATGCTTCAATTACAGCCTCTTTAGGATAATTATTGGGTAATTCTTCAGATAATACTTTTTCGCATTTGTCTATTATATCTAATAATTTGCCTTGAACTATTACTATATTGTTTTTATTGTTTAATTTTATTCTAACCATATTATGGGGAATATACAAGTTATTAAAATTAGAAAATACCAATAAACCACCAAAAGTACAGCAATATTTTCCTGAATCTCTATCTTTATATATTATAGATGAACTTTCAAGTAAAAATTCTCTGTTATCACTATTTAAGATTATCCCCTTATTTTTAAAATACTTTTCTATAGTATCATTATCTAATATTTCCTGACTACTTCTTATAACTGGATAGGATTCTAAAATAAGATTCAAATTTTCTTGAAATGATGAAAGCAACTCTTGTTTTCTCATTACATCAGTAGTTGAGCCTCTTCTTATATAAAACGCACCATTTTCTCTTATTTGATAAGGCTTTTGTTGCCCATCATATATAGTTATTACAGATACTGCTTTTCCATCTATATAAATATCATCAACTTTAATTGGTATAGGTGGTTCACATCTTGTTGATATGATTTGTTGTATTTGCTCTTCAGTAAAAGAGTATTGCTTTTCATATCCTGTTATCTCTTTACTTTTATCTTCAATACCAACTATAAGATAACCTCTTCCCCCTCTTGAATTAGCAATAGCACATATATCCTTTGCTAGTTCTTTCTTACCATACTCAGAATTTATATCTATTTTCTGTTTATAATCTAATTTTATTCCTTCATCTCTTTTTATTAAAGAAAGTAGTTTCTTTCTATCCATAACTATGCCCCTTACTAGTTCCTTATATACATTATATTATATAATAACCAAATAAGTATAAAAAATATAGTCATTTCTAAAATATAAATTAGTTATACTTTAGAAATGACTTATATCCATATTCAATATGTATTTTTTATTTTAGTAGCTCCTTCAATATCAACTTTTATGTTTAGTATTAAATCTGTTATTCCTATCGTATCTTCCAAAACCAAATTAGGATATTTCCGCTCTAACAATCTATCTATTTCAAATATATCTACCCCTTCATTCTTATATTTATTAAAAACATCATTAAGAAATTGTTTCATATTATTAATCTCATTTCTTTTCAAAATCTCTATTACAGTATCATCTATAACTAATCTATGCTGAGATTCTGCAATAGTAACTGTTAAATAGACAGTTTTGTATAAATTAATTCTTTCTCCATCATATTCTAAGGCTGTTTTTGTTTTACTTTTGAGAATTTCTAAAGTTATAAACTCATTAGGTGCTTGGGGGTTTTTTATTTCTAAGGTTCCTGTTCTTACTTTATCATTTAGGAAATTATAACTTAAAGTATCTTCAACATCTATATTTTTAACTAAAGTGTCATTTTTTAATATTCCTCCTCCAAATAACTCTAAATTACTTTTTCCTAGCTCCTCTTTAAACTTTAAACCTCCCATCAACGCTATTCCATTACCAGCTAACCTTTCAGTCAGATAATCATTTGTATTTTCAGTTATAACTCTAGGAGTAGCCTTGGTTTTTAAAGTTAACTCATCTAAAAACAAGCCTAAATATTCGTCTTTATTTTGCCCATAACTCAGTAATGACTCCACTGCTCCGTAATATATAAACATATAAGGTTTTACTAAAAACTCCTGGTCTCTATTAATTAAGTCTATATGTTTTTTTATCCCCTTTGTGACTGCATTTTCTGTAAATATAAGTGCTCTATTTTGAGAAAAATTTATCTTATAGGCTGAGGTTCTGTTAACATCCCTAATTGCTTCAAGATAAGTCTTACCTCTTCCTACATATATCATCTTTTGCCCTTTATCTGAACTCTCATTAGTACTTCTATATGGATTTATACATTCCAAGTATATTAAAACATTATCATCTTCATCTATATCCATTATTGAAGCAGTAACAAATGTAACTTTATTAATATCTTGATAATTATAGCAGCTTGTAAATGAGAAGGTTGTCGTAATAATAATAATTAGTAAAGCCACATATTTTCTTAGTTTCATACCTACTCCTCCTCATCCTTTATTACATTTTTAGATATATCCTCTAAGTTACCTCTTAGTATAACATCCCTAAATCCGTATCTTTTTATACTTCCTAATGGGAACAAGAATGAATAGCCACAGCTCTGTAATGAACCTAGGTGACTAATCAATATCATAGATCCTATAATAAATCCAGGTATGCCAAATAAAGACGCTACTATTACTAATATAATTGACCATAAAGATATTGCTCCATAGGTCTTTGGTATTAAGAAATATGATAAGGTACTTATTGCAACAATCAAAATCGTTACTCTAGAAGCTAGCCCAGCTCCTACAGCAGCTTCTCCTAATATTAAAGCCGATACAATGCTCATAGAACTTCCTATAGGCTGAGGCAATCTAAGTCCTGCCTCCTTTATAAGTTGAAAGAATAACATCATTAGGATAATTTCAACGAAAGTTGGAAATGGCACTCCAGCTCTTGCAACAGCCATTCTAAATATAAACATAGTAGGTATCATTCCAAAATGATAAGTTATAAACGCTACATATAAGGCAGGTAAAAACATAGCTATAAAAAATGCTGACCATCTTAATATTCGTGTAAAATTAGCAAAGTATTTATTTAAATAATAATCGTCTGGAGTTTGAAAATTTTCCACGAAAAAATACGGTACAGTTACTACAAAAGGAGTACCATCTACTATTATTGCTACTCTACCTTCCATTATCTTTGCAGAAATCTCATCGGGCTTTTCTGAGTATCCTATGGTATCAAAAAGACTTCTTTTTTCAGTTAATGTGCTTTCTATATAATTTGTATCTAGTAAGAAGTTGTAATTAGATTGTTGTATTTTATCTTTAACCTGCTGTACCAAATTATCTGGAGCAAGCCCCTTTAAATACGCTATACACACTGATGTATTCGATTCTTTTCCTAATATAAGAGGTTCAAGCTTTAAGTTTACATTTCTTACTCTTCTCCTTATTAATGCAACATTATCAACAAAAGCTTCAGCAAACCCTTCTCTTGGCCCTTTAACTACTGACTCTGTTAAAGGAATCCCTACTCCTCTTCTAACGAAACTCTTAGTCTCACAATAAATCATAGTATCACTTTTCTCAAAAACAATAACAACATCACCCATTAAGATATGTTCATTAGCATCTTTCATATCTTTAACAGTTCCTGCTAAGTTCATTGTTATTACTTTAGTTAATATATCATCAACATTTTTAATAGAATAATTTTTAGAAGTTAACGGAGCGACTATATATTCACTTATAAATGCGCTAGAACATAATACATCAATAAATATCAATGTTGCTTTTCCAAGCGGTGTCTCTATATCTCTATATTTTACGTCAAAGGTATTTTCATATGTTTTTTTCAGTTCATCTAAGTAGTTATTCATAAACATCACCATTCCTTATTATTTTTCCTTTCTAGGTTTAATATTCCCAAATTTGCAAATACTATTTTTAAAAGTTACTAATTAAGAGGTGAATATTTTGAAAAAATACACAAGTAAACACCATATATTTTTGATCTTGTGCGTTACATTAATATCTATAAAGACATATCCAATACTATTTTTATCATCAGGGGGGAGAGATAGTTGGTTATTAGTTCTTTTTTCATCCATACTTATTGGTGTTTTAGGTTATTATATAATTAATGTATTTATAAAATTCAATATTTCAAGTATGAATGATTTCTTTGAATCTTCCTACGGAAAATATTTAGGAAAAATATTTTTGTTTTGCTTTTCGATTTTATTAATGTTTAATGCTGTTGAAAGTGTCTCTATATTGTCAACTTCAATACACAACACTGTATTCATTGAAACGCCTACTTGGTTTGCATTACTGTTTTTTATATCAGCGTCTGCTTATATGCTTTGTATGGGATTCTCATCCATCCTTAGGCTTTCTTTAATTTCTATTGCTACTATGTTTTTGTGTATGTTAATATTAGCATTTTTATTTATACCCTATATCAAAATTAACTATGTTACCCCTGTATTTGGTAATCCATTGAATTTCAATTCATTACTTTCAGTAATATACATATTGGGCTATTTCTCTTCTTTTGGAATAACCTTGCCTTATATAAAAAAAATTGAAGAAAAAAATGAATTAAAAAAGTATTATATTCCTACTATGATTATAATATCAGTAATTTCAACTTATTCAATTTTGAGTATCATAGGCTTTTTTAATCATTTTAGAGGGGCTAATATATTTTTTCCTGAGTTTACTCAAGCTCAAAGAGTCGAGTATGGAAAATTCTTTGAGAGTGGTGAATTTTTTGTTCTTTTACAAAATGTATTAGGCTTTATAATAAAGTATTTACTTAGTATATTTGCTATTTACATTATCTATAAAGACAAAATCAAAAATTCTAATAAATTTTTTATAACAATATCTATAGTTAACTATATTATTAGTTATTACCTATGTAAAAATATCTTTACGCTAAGTTTATTCTTAGAGTTTTATACATTAATAAATATTTTATTTATGTTAATAATTCCAGTTATAGCTTCATTTTTGTATAGTATTAGAAAAAAACTTAAATGATCCTGTACATTAATTTAGGCTCTATTAGACATACTATTAATATATCCTATTTAAATGGAGGTGATATAATGGGATTCTTAAAATGGCTTGGAGGTATAGTTGTTTTCTTTTGGCTATTAGGTCTTCTATTTAAAGTAGGTGGCTATGCAATAAATGTTTTACTAGTTATTGCTGCTATAGTCTTTATAATAGATGCTCTTGTTGGAAGAAGAAAGAATTATTGAGTTGGTTGACATTATTCCTATTAATAACATATAATTATATTATCAAGTGAAACTTGATTCAGGTGAGGTTTGATTCTTAGCTGAATCTTAGTTGAACTTATCTAGGGTCGTGCCAATGTTATCTCCCGCTTGAATAGACGATGGGAGTGTTACAGTGGCTAGACATCAGATAAAAGTATATTATAACCTGTGAAAAGAAGTAGTAAACTTAAAAGTTACATTTAAGAGAGCTGTTTATGGTGGGATGCAGTATGTATACTTAAGTTGAATGGATCTTTGAGGTTTTTAACTGAAACTTTTAGTAGGTTAAAACGTTTGTCTAACGTTATATAGACAGGATATGAATGTATCTTCAAAGAAGAGATTACTACTCTTGAATTTAGGTGGCACCGCGTAAATAACGCCCTATGGACTTTTCCATAGGGCTTTTTTTATATTTTAAATTTGATATTTCCTATTAAACACACATGGAAGGAGAACCAACTTATGGATGAAAGAAAAAAAGTTATTTTTAGCGGGATTCAACCCTCTGGAAATTTAACTATAGGAAACTATTTAGGAGCTTTAAAAAATTGGGTTAAGTTACAAGATGAATATGACTGTTATTTTTGCGTAGTTGATTTACACGCTATTACAGTTCGCCAAACACCTGCTGATTTAAGAAAAAGAACTTTAGAAGTATTAGCTATATATATAGGTGCAGGAATTGATCCAGAAAAAAATACTCTGTTTATTCAATCTCATGTTCCTGCTCATAGTGAATGTTCTTGGTTACTTGGCTGTAACACATATATGGGAGAGCTTAGCAGAATGACTCAATATAAAGATAAATCACAAAAATTTGGGGATTCAATAGGTTCTGCACTATTTAATTATCCTGTATTAATGGCTTCTGATATATTACTTTACAACACTGATTTAGTGCCAGTTGGAAAAGATCAAAAACAGCATTTAGAACTAACTAGAGACATAGCAAATAGATTTAATAATACCTACAGTGAAACCTTTAAAATACCTGAGCCTTATATACCTAAAGCAGGTGCTAAAATTATGAGTTTACAAGAGCCTGAAAAGAAAATGTCTAAATCAGACGAGAATCCTAATTCATACATCTTAATATTGGATCCTCCTGAAGTTATAAGAAAGAAAATAAGCAGAGCTGTTACAGATACCGTTGGAAAAATAAATTATTCTGATGAACAACCTGGAATAAAAAATCTTATAAACATTTTAAGTTCAATTAAGGGAACTTCCCCAGAAGAAATAGCTGTTGATTATTCTGATAAAGGATACGCTCAATTAAAAAGCGATGTCGCAGAAAGTATAATTGAAGAATTAACCCCTTTACAAGAAAAAATCAAAAATCTTTTGGCAGACAAAAATTATCTGGAAAGCATATATAAAACAGGAGCAGAAAAAGCAAATTATACTGCTAATAAAATCCTAAGAAAAGTTCAAAAGAAAATAGGCCTTATTCCTAGGTAATTAATTTAAGGCATATAAAAACGTCAAGACTTAAACAAGTTTTGACGTTTTTATATATTTGTATAATATAATAGTAACTGAAATTATTTTACGGTTTCCCATGGTTTAGTTTTTAAATACTCTGAAAATGCATCTCTTAAATCATCTTTTCTAAGGGCATACTCTACTGTAGCTTGTAAAAATCCTAGTTTATCTCCAACATCATATCGTCTTCCTTCAAAATCATATGCATACATAGCCTCTTGAGATATAAGTTCTTTTAATGCATCTGTAAGCTGGATTTCTCCGCCTTTTCCAGGTTTAGTTTTCTCTAGTATGTTAAATATCTGTGGTGTTATTATATACCTTCCAAGAATAGCAACATTGCTAGGCGCTTCATCTCTAGACGGTTTTTCTACTAAATCTTTTACTTTATAAACCCTATCTTCAATATGGATACCATCTACTATCCCATATTTATTTACATCATCTTCAGGAACCGTTTGCACCCCAAGTATGGTTGTTTTATATTCATTAAAGCACTCTATCAACTGTCCTAAACATGGATTCTCGCTATGTACTACATCATCCCCTAGAAGTACTGCGAATGGTTCATTTCCGACAAAAGTTTTAGCACAAAGAATTGCATGCCCTAATCCTTTAGGTTCTTTTTGTCTTATATAATGAATATCTACCATTCCAGATATATCTCTTACTAGATCCAATAAATCTTGTTTCCCTGACTTTTCTAGCTCCATTTCAAGTTCTATGGACTTATCAAAATGATCTTCAATGGATTTTTTGTTTCTACCTGTTATTATTAATATTTCTTCTATTCCTGATGCTATTGCCTCTTCTATTATATACTGCATGGTTGGTTTATCAACTATCGGTAACATCTCTTTAGGTAAAGCCTTTGTTGCAGGTAAAAATCTTGTTCCAAGTCCTGCTGCTGGAATTATAGCCTTTTTAACTTTCATACTAATTCTCCTCTCATAAATTAAATATCTCAATAAAATATTACCATATAATTTTATTGAAAGTCTATATTTTACAATGTATCTATTTATTGAAATAAATTTGTAATTTACACTAAGATACGATTGTGTTAAAATACAAATCATGGGAAGGAGTGTATTATTGTGGAGGATAGAAAAAGAAGAAGTAAAGGCCCTAATAAAAAGAAGAAGAAAAATAAAAAGAAATGGATTATATTATCTCTTCTGTTAGTGGTTTTAATAATTGCAGGCATTGGAATAGGATATGCAGCATCTTTAATTGGAAAAGTAGATAGTGTAAAAATTGATGAAGAACAGTTAGATATTTCTAAAGAAGTTGAAGAGAAATATAAAAATACAGATATTACAAACATACTTTTATTAGGTATAGATTCAGAAGATGGTGAGACAGGTCGTTCTGATTCTATAATGATTCTAACCGTTGATAATGTACATAATAAATTAAAGCTTTCATCAATCATGAGAGACTCATATGTTGATATTAAAGGTCATGGAAAAGATAAAATAAACCATGCGTATGCTTTTGGTGGTCCTGAATTATCTATAAGTACTATTAATACAAATTTTGATTTAAATATTAAAGATTTTGCCACAGTTAATTTTGATAGTTTACCAAAAGTAGTTGATCAATTAGGTGGTATAAATCTAGATATAACCTCAGGTGATTTAAAATACATAAATGGATATATAGATAGTCTTAATGCAGAAAAGAAAACAAATGCTGCTAATATAACTAGCACTGGTCCTCAACATGTTAATGGTATTCAGGCATTAGCTTATGCTAGAATAAGATATGACGGTGGAGATCAAGAAAGAACTCATAGACATAGAATAATTCTTGAAGCTTTGTTTAATACTATAAAATCAACAAATAAAACTCAATATCCATCAATATTAAATGAATTATTACCATTAGTAAAGACTAGCTTAGATGGTGGTGAGATTTTAAAACTCGCTACTTCATCAGTATCTTTATCTGGTGGATTTGTTCAAGATAGATTCCCTAGAGATGATAATGGTGCTGGTCAAATGATTAATGGAGTGTATTATCAAACCTTTGATAAGGCAAAAACTATTGAACAAATGCATCAATTTATATTTGAAAGTTAATTTTGGAAGGCCTTTTGCAATAGTGCAAAAGGCCTTTTTTAAACATTCAGTATAAACTTTTCTATAACTTCTGCTACTCCATCATCATTATTTGATGAAGTTATATATTGAGAAATATTTTTAATATCCTCAATAGCGTTTTTCATAGCTACTCCTAACCCTGCATATTCTACCATATGCCTATCATTATCTGCATCTCCTATGCAAATAATCTCTTCTTTTTTAATGTTCAAGTAATTAGCTAAGGCTTCCATACCAGTTCCTTTATTACTATTAATATTTAAAAATTCTAAGAAAAATGGAGTGCTTCTCACTATTGTATATTTATCATATAAATCCTTAGGAATATTATCCACTGCCTTTGATAATATTTCAGGTTCATCAATGAACATTATTTTAACTATTTCATCATTTTTGTCTACTAAGTTAAAATCCATCTCATTAATCCTAATGCCGTTAATCTCAGCCTCCACCTCAGTATAGGTACTAGTCTTAGGTGTAATTAAACCATGAGTTCTAGAAAAAGCATGAATATTTACTCCTAGTTCTTTACTAATTTTATATAGATCATGTATATCTTTTCCTGATAATATATCACTGCTTATTACTTCTTTAGTTTCAGTATTTAATACTAGTGATCCATTATAACTTAAAACATAATCCTCTTTTGATATTAAATCTAACTCTTCAAGATATCTGTTTATTCCTTCTATAGGTCTACCTGATGCTAAAACTATTTTCACCCCTTTAGCTTTTGCAGCTTTTATAGCTTCTCTTGTTCTATCAGATACAGATTTATCTTCTCTTAAAAGAGTACCATCCATATCTATGGCTACCAATTTATACATATAACTTACTCCCCCTAATTTTTCATCTAAAGTTATTTTAAACTATAACTGTATCTTTACCAACCTTTTAATAAAAATTAATAAAAAATTGTTCCAAGTTAATGTTTTCATCCTTAAGGTTTAATTTATAAACATTATTAAGAAGCTCCTTATCAAGTATCTCATTTGGATTACATTCTTTTTCAATTTCCCCTTTATTAAATACTATAATTTTGTCTGAATACCTTATAGCTAAATTTATATCATGATTAACCATTATTATAGTTTTATTAAGTCTCTTATTTATTTCTTTAAGCATTCTCATCATATTAATCTGATGATTTATATCCAAATGTGCTAGAGGTTCATCTAATATTATGCATTCTGCCTCTTGACATAAGGCCCTTGCTAGAATCACTCTACCTCTTTCTCCCCCACTTATATCTTTAATGCTTACATCTTTCAAAAAATATGTATCGGTAACTTTCATAGCTTCTTCAACTTTTTCAATATCTTTATTATTCAATTTAAACAAACTATTTTGTGCATAATTTCTTCCCATCATAACAACATCAAAGCAACTAAAGTCAATTTCATAAGAAATTATCTGAGGAACATAGCTTATCTTTCTTGCAAAATCCTTTGCTCTATATTCATTTAAACTTTTCCCATCTAAATATATGTTATTTTTAAGACCTATTACTTTGACTAAATGCTTAATAAATGTAGTTTTTCCACTTCCATTTGGACCAATAATAGAATAAAATTTTCCAAAGTTAAAGTCTACATTTATGTTTTTTAATATCTTTTTTTCTCTAACTTTATAGTTCAAATTTTTTATCTCTAAGAAACTCATAATGATCCTCTTTTCTTTTTCCAAAGCAGATAGATAAAATAAGGTGCACCAAGCAAAGCGGTAACTGCTCCTACTGGTAGTTCACCTGGAGCAATTATAACTCTTGAAATTGTATCACAAACAACTAAAAATAATGCTCCTAATATAAATGAAAATGGTATTAGTTCCCTATGATTACTTCCAACAATCATTCTAGCTATATGTGGAATTATAAGTCCTACAAATCCTATTATCCCTGTTACAGAAACTAAAGTCGCTACAATAAGTGAAGATATTATAATTAATTCTTTTTTAACTTTCTCAACTTCTACACCTAAACTATAGGCATCTTCTTCTCCCATGGACAGTATATTTAAATCCTTATATCTCCTATATATAAAAAGACTTCCTAACACTACTATTGGTACTATTAATAAGACTTGTTTATAACTTGAAGTATTTAAACTTCCTAATGTCCAATATATTATTTTATCCATAGCCTCTTTTTTTAGAATCATAATTAATGATATTAATGAATTACATAAAAAACTTATGGCTATACCAGATAACAATAGTATTTCTATGGGTATCTTATTTCCTACCCTAGCTATATTGTAAACTAACATTAAAGTAAGTATAGCTCCTCCAAAAGCTAGTAAGGTTATTAATATGTAATTATTTTTTTCTAAATTAAATATTAAACCTATAGTTGCTCCTAGTGCTGCTCCAGATGAAACGCCTAAAACAAATGGATCACCCATAGGATTTTTAAACAATCCTTGAAATGTTACGCCACTAATAGCAAGCCCGGCTCCTGTAAATAGTGCCATAAGAACTCTAGGAGCTCTTATATTCATAATGATTTTTTCGCTCATACTGCCTTCAGAAACCTTAGTAAAATAATTAATTATAATCTTAATAGCATCAAGGGAAGAAATACTTGCAGAACCTACCGTCAAAGATCCCAGCCCTATTATAAATGTGAAAATTACTAAACTTATAAATAATCTTTTCTTTTTCAAAACTAATACCTTTCTACTTAAAAGCTTCTGGATGAATAATCTTTGCTAAAGCTTCTAAGCCATCCGCCTGTCTTGGCCCTTGTCTTGATAACATATTGTCATCTATCTCATATACCTTGCCTTCTTTTACTGCCTTTAAATCCTTATAACCTTCTCCAGTTGTAAAACCTGACTTAGAATCATATTTATCTGATAAAACTACAATATCTGGATTTTTATCCATTAAAACCTCTTTAGAATAATTCCATCCATCTATATCTTTAGCTATATTCTCTCCACCGGCTCTATCAATTATTTGACCTATAAAAGTATTCCCTCCAGCTGTAAAATCGGTCTTTCCAAAACCTACTACATAATAAACAGATGGTTTCTTTAAATCCTTAACCTTGTTCTCAACTTCTTCAACCTTCTTTTTCATGTCATCTACAATTTTAGTGCCTTCTTCTTGTTTTCCAAGCACTACTGCCATATCTTGAATGTTTTTATAAGCACCATCAAAAGAATCTTCTCCATAAAGTACTGCTACCTTTATTCCCAAAGCTTCTATCTTATCCACTAATTCCTTACTAAAATGTGCACTCGCTATAACTAAGTCTGGATTAAGTTCTGCTATTTTCTCTATATTAGGTTCAGTTATCTGTCCAACAGATTCTATTTGTATTGCTTCCTCTGGATAATCACAATAATCTGACCTACCAACTAAATAATTCTCTGACCTTAATGCATAAATAGTTTCTGTAGCACCAGGTGATAATGAAACCACTCTTTCCGGTACCTTATCTAAGGAAATTTCTCTATTATAAGAATCAACTATTTTAATAGCTTCATCTTTCTTTATTTCTTGAGTTTTAGTACATCCTACCAATAAAATTATAGTCATAATACTTATTATTACTGCTAATATTTTTTTATTAATCTTCATTTGTTTTTCCTCCAATTATTTTATAATCTCTTTCTCAACTACCCTCTTTTAAATATTTATAAAAACTAAAGCGTAAATTCCGATGAAAATAACAGTTGATACATAAAGTAGTTTAATAGATTTTATTATATGCACACCTTTAAGTTCATCAACTTCTTCTCCTATATATGGTTTCTCTAAAATTTTGCCAAAATAACTTGTAGGACCTCCTAGTCTTATATTCAATGCCCCTGCCCCTGCCGACTCTGGATGAGCTGAATTTGGGCTTTTATGATTTTTTCTGTCTCTAAAGAAAATCTTAAATGAAGATTTATAGTCATATCTAAGAATAAATGAAGCCATTATTATTAAGATTCCAGTTATTCTAGCTGGAATGAAATTAAATACATCATCAACTTTTGCAGAGAAAAAACCAAAGTCCTCATATTTTTCATTTCTATAACCTACCATAGAGTCTAGAGTA
The DNA here is from genome assembly GCF_002320975.1 of Clostridium sp. UBA1652. Classification (NCBI taxonomy): domain Bacteria; kingdom Bacillati; phylum Bacillota; class Clostridia; order Eubacteriales; family Clostridiaceae; genus Clostridium; species Clostridium sp. UBA1652. The sequence continues at coordinate 42,340 of NZ_DCLI01000022.1, read as the reverse complement.
TTTACAGCCTTGTATGCCATAGCTAAAGGGGCTCCTCCTATAAATGCATAAAATAAAGAAGCAATTACACCGTCTGAAATATTCTCTAGTACAGTTTCTATAGCTGCCTTACAGATTTGCTTTTCACTAAGTTCCTTAGTATCTCTTGAAACCAGATAACTTACTCTCTCTCTTGCTCCTTCTATATCTCCTCTGCTTAAAGGCAAATAAACCTTATAGCCTTCCTCACTTAAACATCTTGGTGCAATAGTGGTCCAAAGTATAATCACATTTACTATTAAGTAAGCCACATAATTTAATTCTTTTAATAACTTTAGAAATATGAAAGTCAACATAAAAAATATAGCTATCGTACTAAGGGTAAGGAGTGGTCCATAAAAATATCTCAGTTTATTTTCAGTAGGAGTTTTCTTTCTTACTAATTTCTCAAATCTCCGAATATACTTTCCCATAAACTTTACAGGATGAGGAAATTTATAAGGATCTCCTAATAAACAATCTAATAAAAAAGCTAATACTACTGACATTTTGTTCCCTCATCTAAAATACTATATATTTTTTTCATATCAAGACTCTCCCTAACAATAGAAGCTAACTTATCATACTGTTCATTTTTATATTTTCTATAATTGAAGCTATCCTTCTCTTCAGCTATATTAAAAGAAAGTCTTACTTTATTTAGATATCTTAAGGTAAATTCTTCGTTATCAAATATTCCATGAAAATAAGTACCTATAACTTTTGAATCTTTTGATAGTGCTCCATCTACTTCACCATTACTTAATTTAATAAAAGATTTTTCTGTGGTTTGGCTTTTTCCCATATGTATTTCATAACCTTCCACTTCTGAGTCAAAAATACTTTCACCGCCTTTAGATATAACCGTATTTTTATCCTTATAAAATTCTGTTTTTACATTTAAAAGAGCTAATCCCTCTTCTTTTTCTAATGAAGTTTCATATCCAATAAGATCATAAATCTCTCTGCCAAGAATTTGATACCCTCCACATATGCCAAATATAAACTTTCCTTTTTCTCTTTGTTCAATTATTTTTTTGTCCATACCACTATCTTTTAACGCCTTTAAATCAGCTATAGTACTTTTACTTCCTGGAATTACTATAAGATTATATCTATCTAAATCTTCTTGTAAACTTACAAAAGATAATTCAACATTAGGGCTTAATGCAAGAGAATTAAAATCAGTAAAATTAGACATATATGGTAATTTAATTACTCCTACTTTCAAATCCCCTGATTTCTTAAACTTATTAAAATCTGTTACACTATCTTCATCCTCTAAGTCTAATTTAAAATAAGGTATAACTCCTACTACAGGAATACCTGTTAATTCTTCAATTTGTTTTAATCCGGGTTCTAAAAGTTCTATACTTCCTCTAAACTTATTAATTATTATTCCTTTTATAAGTTTTCTCTCGTCCTCAGGCAAAAGCATTACTGTTCCATAAATTGAAGCAAAAACTCCACCCTTATCTATATCTCCAACTAGTAGTACTGGACTATTAGCTATTTTAGCCATTCCCATATTTACAAACTCATCAGATAGATTTATCTCTGCTGGACTTCCAGCACCTTCAATTACAACAAGCTCATGTTCCTTTGATATTTCCTCATATACCTTTATTATTTCTTTTTTTAGAACTTTTTTCCTTTCAAAATAATCTACTGCATCTAAGTTATCCCAAGGCTTTCCAAGTAAAACAACTTGGGATTTTCTATCTGATGTTGGTTTTAATAAAATTGGATTCATCTTAGCGTTAGGAATTTTATAAGCTCCTTCAGCCTGCATTATTTGTGCTCTTCCTATTTCATCTCCTTCAGGTGTTACACCAGAGTTTAAAGACATATTTTGAGCTTTAAAAGGATAGACATCGTATCCATCTTCCGCAAAAATTCTACATAAAGCAGTACACAATATACTTTTTCCAACAGTAGAAGCCGTTCCTTGTAGCATTATACTCTTATTCAAACTAATCCCTGCTTCCTTTTAATCTTTATTGATATATTCTATCTCTACAAAATCTTTATAATAATTTATTTCGCTATAAGCTCCTTGTTTAGGTTTTATAGAATAAAATCCCTCTATTCCAGCTCCCAACAACTTACTTAAAACAGCTCTTATTACACCACCATGAGTTAAAATTAAATAACTGCCATCATCTAAAAAATCTAAAATTTTAGTGGCTCTTTTATAAAAATCTATAAACCTTTCCCCATCTGGAAAAGAAAATTCTTTGTAATCTTTAATAAACTCTTCCCATTGCCTAGGAAATACTTTCTCTATCTCCTTATAGCTTAAGCCCTCCCATAGTCCAAAATCTATCTCTTTTAGTTCCTCTTTATATTCAATAGATTCAGGTTTAAAATCTAAGGCTTCTATTATAATATCTAAGGTTTCCTTACATCTTTTTTTAGGAGAACAATAAACTTTAGAAAACTTATAATCCTTAAGTAGATTCCCTAACTTCTTACTTTGGTTTCTTCCATTATCATTTATACTTACTTCTTTTTTTCCTTCATAAAGTCCTTTGGAATTCCCCTCTGTTTCACCATGCCTAACTAAAACTATTTTCATATTATCTCCTAAAACAAACTACTTGTGACTAACAATAAAACTAATAATTCATTAAGTTCAATAGATGCTCCTAAAACATCTCCCGTAACTCCATCTATTTTTTTCTCTACATAGTTTCTAAACAATATAGCTGAAACAAAACCTACTATCAATAAAATAATCCCATGTTCCCTAGCTATTACTAAAGTTAATAAACATCCTATAACAAGAGCAATTAAAAAGATTTTTTCCTCTAAAACTCCTATAAATAAATCTCCTAAACCTTCCTTTTCTCTAGCGTATCTTCTTTTATACATAAGAAAAGTTACAAAGGTTCTCCCTATAATAGGTGCTAAAACTATAGCTATTATTGCAGTATCAAAAGGCATCTCTTTAATGGCTATAAACCTCCCTAGTATCAATAGTATAATTCCTACTGCACCAAAGGTTCCTACTCTAGAGTCTTTCATAATCTCAAGAATTCTTTCCTTACTTCGTCCTGAAAATATTCCATCTATTGTATCTCCAAAACCATCTATATGTATAGCTCCAGTAACAACTATATGAGTAACTAGAGTAAAAAAACTAGCTATATTTAGTGAAAATATCTTAGCTGACATATAATAAACTAAAGCTTCTAATCCTCCTACTATTAAGCCTACTAAAGGGAAATAAGCTACCCCTTTTTGAAAGTTTTCTCTCTCAACCTTAAGGTTTATATTTATAGGAATTCTAGTCATGAATTGAAGTATCAAAATAAAGTTTTTCATACTACTCACCTTTTATCTTCATAGGAATACCACTTACAACAAAATAAACTTCTTTAGCTTCTTTAGCTAAATATTGATTCACTCTTCCAGCAATATCTCTAAACTCCCTTCCAAGCTTATACTCTGGAACTAATCCTGCTCCAACTTCATTAGTAATTAAAACTATTTTAGTAGAGTTTTTAAGTGCATACTCTTTAAAGCTTTTTACCATTAAGCTTATTTCTTTTATGATTTCCTCTTCCTTTTTTCTAAAGTTCATATTCTTAAAATCCTCTTCTTCAAAAGACTCCATTCCATGAAAAAGCAAATTAGTAACCATTATAGTTATACAGTCAACTATTATCCCTGTATATCCCGCTTTAAGCTGTTCCCCTAAATTTTTATAACTTTCTAGGGTATCCCAGTTCTGATTTCTACTTTCTCTATGATTTTTAACTCTTTCAACCATTTCTTCATCTTTTGGAATAGATGTAGCTATATATAAAACCCTATCCGCATCTTTTAATATGGATTCACCAAATGATGATTTACCACTTCTAGCTCCTCCAGTAACTAATATCATGCTTCTTCCCTCCAATAATGTTCATAGTTTTTTATATCCACATTACCTTCCTCAAAGGTTCCCATTTCATTTATTATAGCTAGAGAACTTTCTATAATATGCATAGCAAATGGGCATCCGGACCCTTCTCCCAATCTCATTGAAAGATTCAATATTGGATTTAATCCTAATTCCTTCATAGTTAGGTTATATCCTAGCTCACTAGATATATGTGAAGGAAACATATAGTCCCTAACCCCACTATCAATTCTATAAGCTAAAAGAGCTGCTACAGCTGATATAAATCCATCTATTACAATAGGCATCTTATATTTTTTAGCACCTAAATACAGTCCTACCATTCCCGCTATATCAAATCCTCCAACCTTATGAAGTATATCTAGTGGATCTTCACCTTTAGGATTATTAACCTCCAGTATTCTATTTATAACTTTCTTTTTATGTGAAAATTCATCATCATGAAGACCAGCTCCCCGGCCTACTGCTTCATCTATTGAACATCCAGTAAGAGCTATTAATACAGAGGATGAAGATGTTGTATTCCCTATCCCCATCTCTCCAGTGCCTATAATATCATAACCTTCTTCCTTACATTTTCTCACCATATCTATTCCTACATTTATAGCTCTTTCAGCCTCTTCTCTAGTCATAGCTTCTCCCTTGGTCATGTTAGAAGTCCCTTTTCTTATTTTTTTGATTATAAGCCCAGGATAGTTTATGTCCTCTTTTATTCCTATATCTATAACCTTTAAATCACAATTGTTCACCCTGGCTAAAACACCTATACCCGTTATTCCTCTTAAGAAATTTATAGTCTGCATAGCTGTTACAGTCTGAGGAGCAGATGCCACACCTTCTTCACATACCCCATTATCACTTGAAAATATAACAATTCCCTTTTTGTCTATCTTATTATTAACCCGTCCTGTTATACCCGCAAACTTTATAGCTATTTCCTCTAAAGTTCCAAGACTTCCTACAGGTTTTATAAGCCTATCTAATCTTAATTTTGCCTCTTTCATTGCCTCTAAATTTAATCCCATGATTATTCCCCCAAAATAAAAAATACCAGTGAGAATCCCACTGGTTTAATGTATGAAAATAAATAGTTAAATACTTAACTACTAAAAATCAATATCCCGTGGCATCTTTTCCCTCCCGAAAAATAAACCTTACTTTCTATGGCAGGTCTTCTGGCTTTGATTCTTCCTACTCCCTATCCTTCCCGAAGCTCTCACTTCAGTGGTTCATATAGGTTTCATCCTCAATACAGTAACGGGGGCTGCATGGGCTTTTAACCCATTTCCCTTTTAACCTTTTGAAAAGGCACCATAGAATAACTATTAAATTTTCTTTTATAATATCATATTAACTATAATTCTCGCAACAAATCCAAAAGTATATTATTTAGTTCTCTTGACTTTATTGCAAATCTTACAAAACTATCATTAAGGCCTTTGAAATTAGAGCATTTTCTAATCAGTACTCCCTTTTCTAGCATAATCTCATATAATTTATTTTCATCAATACCCTTTAACTCACATAAAACAAAATTACAGCTTGTTGGTATTACTCTGCTAATTACACTAATATCTTTAAGCTTAGTTAGCATGTAAGGAAGCTCCTCTTTTATCCACTCTTTACTTTTATTTATGTATTCCCTATCCTCATAGGACTTTTCCAATGCTAATTCAGCTAAGGTATTTATATTCCATGGAAGTTGAGAATTTGAAAACTTCTTTAATAGTTCCTTATTGCTAGAAATTCCATATCCAAGCCTAGCTCCTGGCATTCCAAAAAACTTAGTAAATGCTCTTACAATAAATAAGCAAGAGTACTTTCCAACTAAGTTAACCAAGGAGTCCTCTTTATCACAAAACTCTATAAAAGCTTCATCTACAATTACTTTTTTATTATTCTCTTCACAATATTCCAGTAATCCCATAAATTCTTTTCTATCTATTAAATTTCCAGTGGGATTATTAGGATTTCCTATTATTATTCCTTCTAAGTCCTCTAGACTTTTTCTTATTGAAGAATAGTTATATTTAAAATCCTCACTTAAAGGCACAAAAGTAATTCTGTTATCATGTTTCAAAGCAAATTCCTCATACTCCACAAAAGATGGAACTATAATCCCTAAACTTTTAACTGAAGATATAAATAAATCCAAAACCTCCGAAGCACCATTACCTAAAATTATTTCATCCATATCCAAATTAGTCTCATAATATGTTTTTACATAAGTAATAATACTTTCCTTAAGCTTTCTATATTTGTAATCTGGATATCTAACTACGTCTTTATAAATTTCATCTAAAGCTCCTCTAAATTTTCCTGGTACTCCTAATGGATTTATATTAGAGCTAAAATCTAATATTTGTCTTCCTTTTAAAACACCATCTGTGTATATATCACCACCATGCTTATTAGCCAACCCTACCATTCCTTTCCCTATCTTTAAGTATAAATTTCTCTATAGTATAAGCAACTCCATTTTCTTCATTACTCTTTGTTATAAAATTAGCTACTTTTTTAACCTCTTCTTTCGCATTTCCCATAGCAACTCCCAGTCCTGCATATTCAATCATCTCTAAATCATTAATGCCATCGCCTATTGCTATTATTTCTTCTCTTTTTATTCCTAAAATCTCTCCTAAAACTTCTAACCCTTTAGCTTTACTAGAACCCTTGTACATAAATTCTAATAAATGATCCAAGCTTCTTACAACTGCATACTTTTCATGCAATTCCCTGGGAACTACTTTGGTTAGTTCTTCTATATATTTTTCATCACCTTTAACTAAAATCTTTACTAGTTTTTGATCCTCTATTTTATCATTTTGAAAATCTTTTTGAAGTATTTCCATATCAGGATATCTATTAATTTGGTGCTCATGTTCACTTATATCTTCTGTTAATATTCCATTTAAAGTATGCACCTCTATGACAGTCTCTTTTCTTTTATACTTTTTATAGACCTCTTTAAGATTTTTATCTTTAAGACTCTTCTCATAAACTAAAGAATAGTCTTTTGTGTTGTATATTGTACAGCCGTTATTAGCAATTACATACTCTTCTTCACCCTCTAAGCCTAATTCCTCAATCAGTTCTTTTACTGATTGTATTATTCTCCCCGTGGTGATTACTACTTTGACTCCCAGTTTTGCAGCTACATTTATAGCTCTTTTTGTTTCTTTAGTTAACTCCTTATTGTCATTTAGTAAGGTACCATCAATATCTACAGCTACTAACTTATACATTTAAATCTCACTTCCAAAACAAAATTTCTCAAAAACATAAGCTACCCCATCTTCTTCATTACTTTTAGTTATGAAATCAGCCTTATTTTTGATCTCTTCTCGAGCATTTCCCATAGCTACCCCAAGTCCTGCATACTCTATCATATCTAAATCATTAAGTTCATCCCCAATTGAGATAATTTCTTCTCTCTTTATTCCCAAATGCTTCCCTAAAACCTCTATTCCAGATGCCTTTGTGGAACCCTTGTACATAAACTCAAACATATGATTTAAAGCCCTAACAACTGTATACTTCTCTATAAGTTCCTCTGGTATGCTAGAGTACATACCTTCTATTACATGAGACTCACCAAATACTAAAAACTTTAATATCTTATCTTCGTCCTTAACATCCTTCAGGATATCTATTGTTTTTAATTCCATATAGGGCATTCTTTTTTTAGGGAACACAGTTCCAGCATCCTTTTCAACCAATCCACCTTCTGGGACATGAAGTTCTATCTCGGTATTATCCTTTTTCATAAATGGATAAATATATTTTATATCCTTACCTGTTAAAGCTTTTTCATGAATCAAGGAAAAGTCCTTAGTATTATATACAGTTGCTCCATTATCTGCTATAGCATACTCATCTTCTCCTATTAAATTCAACTCTTTAAGATAAGTCATTATTCCAAGTATCGGCCTTCCTGTAGTTATAACTACCTTTATACCCATTTTCATAGCCTTATTTATACATTCTTTATTTCTCTCAGATATTGTTTTATCATTTTTTAATAAAGTTCCGTCTATATCAATTGCAACTAATTTGTACATTTATAACTCTCCTTCCCTTTTAAAATTCAAACCATTTTATACATATATACCTCATATTCATCTATATTCCAAAAGTATACCTATAAATATTATACATTTTTCTAATTATTTTGTAAGATGCTAAGACATATAAGTTGAAATTTCCTCTCTCTATTGATATAATGTAGTTTGTTTTGTTACAGAAATATAATGATTTTATTATAGATACAAAAAATCTTTTAAATTAAAATAAGGAGGAAGCAAAGTGACAGAATTAATTAGAGAAATTCAAAAAAGAAGAACCTTCGCTATCATTTCCCACCCTGATGCTGGTAAAACCACATTAACTGAGAAATTACTTTTATATGGTGGAGCAATAAGACTTGCTGGTTCTGTTAAGGCAAGAAAAGCATCAAAACACGCAGTATCAGACTGGATGGAAATAGAAAAGCAAAGAGGAATATCTGTTACCTCCTCTGTTATGCAATTTAATTACGATGGATACTGTATAAACATATTAGATACGCCTGGGCATCAGGACTTCTCTGAAGATACATATAGAACACTAATGGCTGCCGATTCAGCTGTTATGGTTATAGATGCTGCTAAGGGAGTTGAGGATCAGACAAAAAAACTATTCCATGTTTGTGCATTAAGAGGTATTCCTATATTTACTTTTATAAACAAAATGGATAGAGAAGCTCAAGATCCTTTCCAACTATTAGAAGACATCGAAAGAGAGCTTGGAATAAAATCTTATCCAATGAACTGGCCTATAGGTTCAGGTAAAGATTTTAAAGGAGTTTATGAAAGAGATAAAGAAGCTATAGCGATCTTTAATTCTGGAAATCATGGGCAAACAGAAGTAGAAATGATGGAGGGATCAATTGATGATCCAAACTTTAGAAGCTTCTTAGGTGATGGACTTCATGACAAACTTAAAGAAGATATAGAATTATTAGATATAGCTGGTGATGATTTTGATATAGAAAAAGTAAAAGATGGGGATCTTACTCCTGTATTCTTTGGATCAGCTCTTACAAACTTTGGGGTAGAATTATTTTTACAACACTTTTTAAAATTAACATCTTCTCCACTACCAAGAAACTCAAGCAATGGAGAAATAGATCCTTTCAGCGAAGATTTTTCTGCTTTCGTATTTAAGATACAGGCTAATATGAATAAGGCTCATAGAGATAGAATTGCCTTTATGAGAATTTGTTCTGGAAAATTTGACAAAGGTCTTGATGTTAATCATATTCAAGGCGGCAAAAAAATGAAATTATCTCAACCTCAACAATTCTTAGCACAAGATAGGGAAATAATTGAGGAGGCATATGCTGGAGATATTATAGGTGTATTTGATCCTGGCATATTCTCTATTGGGGATACTTTATGTTCAGGTAAAAACAAATTTAAATTTGAAGGAATTCCAACCTTCGCTCCAGAACATTTTGCTAGAGTAAGACCTATAGACACTATGAAGAGAAAGCAATTTATAAAAGGTGTTTCTCAAATAGCTCAAGAAGGAGCTATTCAAGTATTTAAAGAAATCCATGTTGGTATGGAAGAAATCATAGTTGGAGTTGTAGGTGTACTTCAGTTTGAAGTTTTAGAGTATAGATTAAAAAGTGAATATAATGTTGATATAAAAATGGATAGACTAGCTTATCGCTATGTTAGATGGATTGAAAATACAAACATAGATATGGATAGCCTTAACCTAACCTCAGATACTAAAAAAGTTAAAGACTTTAAAGATAGAAACCTACTTATATTCCAAAATGATTGGGGTATATCTTGGGCTTTAGATCATAACAAAGGTATAGTATTATCTGATGTAGGTAAAAATGACGATTAATTTAATTTAAAAGATGGCTTAGTCCATCTTTTTTTCAATTATTAAATGGGTTACTCTACCTTTTCCATAGCTTATCATCAAACTTTTTCATATCTTCTCAAGAGCCTAATTTTAACTTTTACCCTGTTGAGGCTTCGTCTTAAGCCTCTTTAAAGTCCTTCTCTAACCTCTTATCTTAAAAATAATAGACAAGCCCTGAAAAACACACCTATCAAATAATAGTTCAGACGACATTCTTATATTACGATATTACGACATTACGACATTACGACATTACGACATTACGACATTACGACATTACGACATAGGGTAGTCTACCTTTTCTGCCAGCTCATTATTCAGTTTTTTCTAAAATACTTTTAATTTTAAAAAATGATATATTCTTGAATTTCTAATTTCCATCATACCGCTGCTCCAATGTTCCACTGTTTTGCTGTTTCTATGCACATCTATTCTGTAGAGACTTCTTCCCTAGTCTCGTTAGATTCCTTTTTACCAATATAAAAAAGGATTATATTGAAGCTGCACTACTTCTCTGTAGAGACTTCTTCACCAGTCTCATTAGATTCCTTTTAACTTCTGACCTGTAGAGACTTCTCCCCAAGCTCCATTAGATTCCTTTACCAATATAAAAGAGGATTAGATTGAAGCTAAGGAGCGCTTCTACCGAATAGTAGTGCAATTCTTCAATTCTTCAATTCTTCAATTCTTCAATTCTTCAATTCTTCAATAGTGATTTTGGCTTTTCCGTAATTTATTAGCAAGCTTTTTATCAAAATATATTATTAAATTTTTAAAAAGGATTATATTATTGAATTTCTAATTTCCATTATGCCGCTTTTCCTATTAACTGCTGCCCTATAGAGGCTTAAAGGATTAGATCAACTCTGAAAAAATCTTCTATCACATATAAATATTTGATTTTTAATAACATTTATAAAAAGTTAATTTTTTAATTTTTAGAGGTTGACAATGTTTTACAGGAATGTTATCCTAAGAAAGAATTAATTTTAATTATTATAAGGAGGTAGGAAACATGTTAACAATTATTAGATTTAGAAACTTTAGTAACTTAATAGAATTAAATAATTTTATCGATAGTCCTGTCTCTTTTAGTGTAACCATCAAGTAAAAGGGTATTTTTAACCGTGGACTATCGCTCCATGGTTTTTTTATGGGCTTTTTGCCCTCTATTTTAGCCGTGGAGTTTCCACGGCTTTTATTATTTTTTAGGTAATTATGTACATTATTGTTATAGATATTTTTCTTAGATTCATTAAAAACTCTATTGCAATCTATGTACCCTAAAAAATAATAAAGAGAATTGAGCGCCTACAAGGACTAGATTAATTGAATACTTGTAGGTGGCTATTTTTTCTTCACATGCGTTCAGAAAGGCAGATGCGTGAAAGATTTAATGAGATTTTCTAGAAAATCTCTAAATGGCAGATGCGCAAAAAAAATTGACGGCTCCAAAGTCGCCTTGACAATTTTTTTATTTTAAGAGGAGGTTTTAGTTAATGAAACGAGTTATGAATTATGTGTTTAGGTATAAATTAATTTTACTTGTACCTAGTATATCAATGCTTTTAGTTATAATTGCTTGTATGTTTGAGCCCTACTTTCAAAAGCTTTTTATAGACAAGGTTATAGCTAATGGGGAAAGAAATTTAATTCCCTATTTAATAGGTGGAATATTAATAATCAATATTATAAAGGCCCTTTTTGGTTATATAAAAGAGTATTTGTTTGATTATTTATCAGTGAAAGTTACAAAGGATTTGAAGGAGGATTTGTTTAATCATATTCAAAGGCTTCCCTTTAAATATTTTGACACAATGAATACTGGTGAGCTTATGTCTAGAATTGGAGAAGACGTAGAGAATATCTGGAGAACCATCAGCTTTGGACTTAGATTATTTTTTGAAAATGCCCTATATTTTATTTTCAGTACAGTAATTCTTTTTTACTTAAACTGGAAACTTGCACTTGCTTGTCTAGTTATAATGCTACCAATAGCCCTTATAGCTATGAAACTTGAAAAGAAAATGCTTGATTCTTTTGAACAAATAAGTGATCAGGGAGCTATCATTAATACAACAGCTCAAGAAAATATAGCTGGTGTTAGATTGGTTAAAGCTTTTGGAAGAGAAAAACATGAAATATTAAAATTCCTTAAGATGAACAAGCAGAATTATAAACTTAACATGGAACAGGCAAAGATAATTGCAGATTTCTTCCCTCCAATAGAACTACTTACTAATATATCTTTAGTAATCATGGTTGCTTTAGGTGGAATGCTAGTTATAACAAAGGAAATATCTTTAGGAACTTTGGTGGCTTTCAGTGGATATATTTGGAACTTAATTTGGCCTATGAGAATGCTTGGATGGCTTACAAATATGATTGCCCAAAACAACGCATCTGCTAATAAAATCTTTAAGATAATGGATATAGATCCAGCTATCAAAGATTCAGACAACCCACTATTCCCTGCTTCGCTAAGGGGAAATATTAAATTTAAAAATGTTTCTTTTAAGTATAGAAAAGAAGAGATATTAAAAAATATTGATTTAGATATTCCTGCTGGCAGTACAGTTGCCCTTATGGGTACAACAGGTTCTGGAAAGACATCTATAATAAATCTTTTGGGAAGATATTACGATGTATCAGAAGGTAAGGTTCTTATTGATGGTATTGATGTTAGGAATATTAAACTTGATATTTTAAGAAATGCTATATCTATAGTGCCTCAAGATGTATTTTTATTCTCTGATACTATTGAAGAAAATATACGTTTTGGTAATAGAAATGCTAATGATGAAGAGCTATTACAGGCTTCTACCCTTGCCTGTGCTAGTGAATTTATTTCTGAACTTTCAGATGGTTACGCAACTATTATAGGTGAAAGAGGTCTTGGTTTGTCTGGTGGACAAAAACAAAGAATCTCTATAGCAAGAGCTTTAGTTAGAAAAGCACCAATATTAATTCTAGATGACGCAACTTCAGCACTAGATATGGAAACAGAATTTCAACTATTAAAAAATCTTAATACTTTAAATAATAGTTCCACTGTTTTTATTATTGCACACAGAATTTCCGCTGTTAAAAATGCTGATATTATCTTGTTCTTAGATAACGGTCGAGTTATAGAAAAAGGAACTCATGAAGAGCTTCTAAAATTAAAAGGAAAATATTACGAAGTATATAAAGAACAATTTAAAGATTTTGAGACTATTACTCAGGAGGTGATTGCATGAGTATAAATAGTATAAAAGAAGATGAAATGGTCTTAACCCTTTCTAGATCTAAGGTGCTTAAGAATTTATTTTCTTACCTTAAACCCTATGCTTTAAAGATTTTTATTGTAATTAGTTTATTGGTATTTATAATGATTATAGGTTTATTAAATCCTTATTTTCTTAAAATATCTATAGATAAATATGTTGCAAACAGTGATTTTAATGGATTAATTATAATGGCTATATTATTTATAGCTTTAAATATAGGCTCTATGATAGCCTCAAGAATAAGAATACTAATGATGTCTTCTGTTACTAATAACGCTTTAGTAAGTATAAGAAATGACTTATACTCGCATATTCAGAAATTAGGTTTTCAGTTTTTTGACTCAAGACCAGTAGGTAAAATATTAGCTAGAGTTATAGGGGATGTTAATGCCCTTGGAGACTTATTTACAAACAGTGTAACTAGTTTAATTCCTGAATTATTAAGCTTAATTTGTGTAACTATTATAATGTTTTTCATGAATGTTAAATTGGCCCTAGCTTCTATTACTCTACTTCCTATACTAGCTGTTCTTATGTTTTCTATAGAAATAGCTTCAAGGAAAAGATGGGTTGCTTATAGAAGTAAGCGTTCTAATTTAAATGCATATACTCATGAGAACTTTTCAGGGGTAAAAATTGTCCAAGGTTTCGGTAATGAACCTTTAACTAAAAAGAATTTCTCTGGCCTTTTAGATGACATGCTTAATAAATTTATGGAAGCTGTTAGATATAATGATTTCTTTTGGCCTTTAGTTGAACTATCTTGGGGAATTGGAACTATAATAGTCTTTTTAAATGGAATAAAACTGTTGGACTCCAATGAGATAACAATGGGAACCTTAATAGCTTTTACTATGTATATAGGAATGTTTTGGAGACCTATAATTAATATAAGTAACTTCTATAACACACTTATTACTAACTTCTCAGCAGCTCAAAGAATATTTGAAATAATGAGCATAAATCCAGATATCTATTCTATTGAGAAGGCTGAAAAATTCCCAGAGATTAAAGGAAATGTTGAGTTTAAAAATGTTTCCTTTAGCTATGATAACAAAACTAAAGTTTTAAATAATGTTAGCTTTAAGGCTAATAAGGGACAAAATATAGCCTTAGTTGGTCCTACTGGAGCTGGTAAAACTACTATTGTTAATTTAATAAGTAGATTTTATGACGCTACAGAAGGAAGTGTTCTAGTAGATGGTAAAGATATTAAGAAAATGGATTTAGAATCCTTACGTTCTCAGATGGGAATAATGCTTCAAGATACCTTCCTCTTCTCTTCTACCATTAAGGAAAATATCCGTTATGGTAAATTAGATGCTACAGATGAGGAAGTAATAGCTGCTGCTAAAGCAGTTAATGCTCATGATTTTATTATTAAGCTTGAGAATGGATATGATACAGGAGTCAGTGAAAGAGGTTCAAAACTTTCTGTAGGGCAAAGGCAATTGATTTCTTTCGCTAGAGCACTACTTGCTAACCCTAGGATATTAATCTTAGATGAAGCCACTTCAAATATTGATACCTATACAGAAAAACTTGTACAACAAGGTATTGAAAAATTATTAGCCGGAAGAACTTCTTTCGTAATTGCTCATAGATTATCTACTATAAGAGATTGTGATAAAATCATGGTAATCGATGATGGAAGAATAGTTGAAAGTGGAACCCATGATGAATTAATATCATTAAAAGGATCTTATTATAACCTATATACTTCACAATATAAGTTAATGAATGAAGGTGCCTAAGGTCAATTGTTCATAAATAAAAGAGCTGTAAGTTAGAATTTATCTATTAGCTTACAGCTCTTAATTACTCTTTGTAGGTTTTAATTTCATATATTAAAACAAAAATAAGTGTAACTATTAACACCTGCAAAAATACCGTAGTTTTTAAATGATCCCTAATAAATATAATTATTATATTAGAGATCTTAGGAATAAACATAACAATTACCCCAAAAAACGAAAGTACATTTATAATCATGTATATAGCTTTTTTCTTAATTCCAATTGTTGAAAAAAATAGTGTCAATGGTTCTGTTATTACCTTGCTTCCATCTAAAGGTGGTATAGGTATCAGGTTTATAATAAATAGCACAAAATTAATTATTATCACTTCGTTTAATATTACTGATTTTACGCTGTCCATTTCTTCAGTTAATAGTAGAGTAAAGCTTGTATTATAAAATGATAGATTATCATAACTTAGATAATTTCTAACAAGTAAAATAGAGTCCCCTATTATTGATGTTACTATATTTAAGTCACCCTTCGCAAAAACAACTAAACCTAAAATGCTTATTATTAAGTTTACAAATACACCACTTAAGGAAATTATTATCTTCTTATATAATTCTAAATCCTCATATTCTTCCTCAAAAGGTATTACTGAACCTCCAACTGGAATCAGTTTAAAATTAAACTCTGCTTCTCTTATAAAGAAATGTAATATTGTTTTTCCAACTCCTATATCATAACTTCTCACTTTCACTTTAAATATAACAAATGCTAGTAGATGCCCTAATTCATGCATTACTATGGACATATATAGTATAATTAATAAAATTAATTCATTCACTTTATCTCCTTATAATCTAATACTCATTAATGTTTTATATCTACTATACTTCATAAATATATTTATACTTTATTTTGAGATTTTATGATTATAATGTAAAAAGACTACAAAAGCTTTTATAATATAGCCTTTGTAGTCTTTAATATTAAAGTGCAAATTTGTTTATAGCCTTAGCTACTCCTGAATTATTATTTGTATCAGTTACATAGCCAGCTAGTTCCTTTACCTCTTCTGTAGCATTTCCCATTGCTACACCTAAACCTGCATAAGTTAACATAGAGATGTCATTTTCATTATCTCCTATGCACATTATCTCTTCTTTATCTATTCCAAGAATTTCTCCAAAAGCTTTTACTCCTTTTCCTTTTGAAGTTCCCTCAGCCATTATCTCTACATTCTGCCATCCTGAGCTAACTACTTCTAATCCACCTACTGCTTGTAGTTCTTCCTTTATTTTAGCTAGAAGCTCTGTGTTTTCGGTGATTACGATAGCTTTTAAAATTTCATCCTTATATATATCATAAGCTTCTCTAAAGTCTTTATGTATTCCAAACTTTACTTGTAAGTTATCTGGAGCTATCTTATTAGATATCACATACCCATGATTTTCTGGAGGCTCTGCATTTGTAATCATGGTGTTATAAGTGTTAAAGTATTTCTTTATATCATATTTTTCTATTACATCACAAACCTTATTGAATTGTTCTCTGTTAAAGGGATGTTTATATATTACTTTATCTTCATCCTTTTCCCTTATATATGTTCCATTAGATGCTATTATAGAAGCCTTTATTCCTAGTACCTCTGCATATTGGCTTGCTGCTATAAAAGATCTTCCAGTAGTTATAGCTATCTTGATTCCCTTATCTATAGCATTTTTTAATGCTATCTTATTCTCTTCGCTAACCTCATGGTTGTCATTTAATAATGTCCCATCCATGTCTATACATATAAGTTTATATTTCATTCCCTCACTCCCTGAACTTTTGATTACTTTTATCGCTTTTTTATTATACACTAAAAATATATTATTTACTAATTTAAAAAGAGATAAGGATGCATCCTTATCTCTATACTAATACTATATTAAGCTTTCCATAATCCGTGAAGATTGCAATATTCTCTAACTGCTAATATTTCTTCGTCTACTTCAAATGTAGCTTCTGGCTTGTCCTGTGGTGTTAAATTCTTTCTAAGTACCTTAGTTGGAGTTACTACTTCAATCCATTGAATAAGATGGGCATCTGTCATTGGATGTTCTACTGAACCTACTACTACATGTACTCCTCCGTCTATTTTAGTTACTACTGGAATGTGTTTTTCTACTGCCGCTTCTTGAGTATTTTCAACTAAAAGCTTCATAGGTGAGCCGCAACATACTAATGTTCCACCTCCTGCATTTAAAACTTCCACAATATTACCACATATTGGGCACTTGTACACTTCATTTTTTGTTATCATAAAAACTCCTCCTTATGCATATGAAAATTATTATTTAATAGTAATTATTACCTATATGTATTATAGTTCAATTCCCTATGATTTACAATAGTAATTTTATATTTTTAGCTAAAAATATATTTAGAAGGGAGGTTCTAAAATGAAAAAAGATAAATCCATAATAACTAATAAAAATAAAATATACCTACCAAATGACAGAGATTTTTATGAGCCAGATGAGCATGATTTAAAAAGCTATTCTCCTAATGGAGAATATACAATTTTACCTGATCCTACTAAGGATCCAATTGTTTCGAACAACATATCTTGGATGGAATTCGATTATACAGACCAAAGTTTATATAAAGAAGATTAAAAAAATGGAGGAATTAAAAATATTCCTCCATTTTTATTAAAGTTTATAAAATTCCTCAAATGATTTTATGCAATAGTAGTGATCTTTAACACCACCAAGCTCTCTTATAGAGTGCATGCCTAATACAGGATTTCCCATATCTACTGACCTTATATTTAGATGTGTAGAATTTATAGGACCTATGGTTGAGCCACCTCTGGAATCAGAGCGGTTTGCAAATTTTTGATATGGAACTCCTGCTTTTTTGCATATCATTTCATATACTGCTGAAGATTCAGCATCAGTAGTATAACTTTGAGACGCAGCTACTTTTATAACTGGTCCTCCATTTATGACTGGTCTTAACTGTGGATCATGTTTTTCTCCATAGTTAGGATGAACTGCATGAGCTAAGTCAGCAGATATTATAAAGCTTTTAGCTAAACTTCTTAAGTAATCTTCTCTATCTCCTTTAAGAGCTATTACTATTCTCTCTAATACGCTTGCTAATAATTCTGAGTCAGCTCCCTGTTTTGTTGAGCTTCCTACCTCTTCGTTATCAAAACATGCAAGTACATTCGTTCCTTTAAATGATTTAACTTCTGTTAATGCTTTTAATCCAGCATGAACCATAGATAAGTCATCTAGCCTAGCAGAACTAATAAATTCTTCCTTTAATCCTATTAAACTACCTTTTTCAAATTCATATGGAAATAAGTCAAAATCAATTATTTCTTCTTTAGATACATTAAGCTCTTCACTAATAACTTGGAGTAATAGATTATCTTTTTCTAAACTATCATTTATCATAGTCATAAGTGGTAGTACATCTTTTTGTCTATTTATTTCTACCCCTTGATTTACATTTCTATTCATGTGAATTGCAAGACTAGGTATTATTAAAATCGGTTTATTTATATTTATAAATTCTATTTTAGGATAAAGTGGATTGTCACTTTTTAATGTTACTCTTCCTGCAAGAGCTAGAGGTCTATCAAACCAAGTAGCTAGTATAGGTCCACCATAAACTTCAGTATTTAGCTTTAAATATACATTTTCAGCTATCATTTCCGGTCTTGGTTTTATTCTAAAACCGGGTGAATCTGTATGCGCTCCTATAATCTTAAAACCTTTTTCTTGTGGTGCATCTTCTCCAAGTATAAATGCTATTAATGCAGAGTCATTTTTCTTTACAAAGTATTTTCCATCTTTTTTTAACTTCCACTTATCTTCTTCTTTTAATTCTTTAAACCCTTGCTTCATTAAGATTTCTGAAATATTTTCTACAGCATGGAAAGCTGTAGGAGAATCATATAAGAAGTCTAATAATTCTTTTGCAATAACTTTTTCCATGTTAGTCACCTTCTCTTTTATATCTTTTGTTATAATTATAAATTCCCTTAATAATTAATACCTATACTTTAAAGATTTTTTATAATATTTTTATATAATCTTTGCTAACATAACCTTCTTTTGTTCCAGTTGAAGTACTGTATTTAATTTTATACCAGTTTCCTTCAGTTGAAATTACTTGAACCTTTTGATTGTTTAGTAAGTATCCTACAACATAAGTATTATTTCCTGCTCCTTGTCGTACATTTAAATTTGATGTTATATTTATTACTTGCCCAGTTTTTTCAGTTTGTGAATTATTTGATGTATTTGAAGTAGTCTTTTCTACATACTGTGAACTAACAAAACCTTCTTTGCTTCCATCATATTTAACTTTATACCAACCTGAAGACTCACCTGTTATCTCTACTTCTTGTCCATTTTTCAATGAACCTGTAACTCCATAATTGGTTCCAGCTCCACTTCTAACATTCAAATATGATGTTACATCTTTTATCTTCCCTTTTGAACTACCTGTATTGGAATTATTATTTGGAGTTGATGGTTGTTGAGGAGTTGGAGTATTTCCTGTATTGTTTTCAGTAACCTTCTCTATGTATTGCTTGCTTACAAAACCTTCTTTTGTAGATCCATTTAGTGAGAATTTTATTTTAAACCAATCTCCTAACGCTCCAGTTACCTCTACCTCTTGTCCATTTTGTAAAGAACCTATAACACCATTATTAGTTCCTGCTCCACTTCTTACATTTAAGTATGAAGTTATATTCTTTACTTTAGCTTTATAGGAAGTTGGTGTTGGTGTCTGTTCACCATTTCCGCTATTGTTACCAGTATTGGAATTGCCGCTATTTCCATCTATTGAAATATATTCCCCGATTACGTATCCCTGTATTCCTTTTGAAGAAGTAATCTTAAACCAAGTTCCATTTTTCTCTTCAATAGTAACCGTCTCTCCATTTAATATGTATCCAACAACTCCATAATTTGTTCCTGCTCCACTTCTAATTCTTAGATTAGTAGATACATTAACTACTTTTCCAGTTTGCTTTACTACTGGTGTTTCTGGAGTTGTTGGGTTTGTAGGTGTATCTGGCTTAGTTGTTACAACCTCTTTTTTAGCATCTTGTATTAATTTATATATAACTTGTCCATATGTAGCATTTGCATTAACAGCTGCTTCTAAAGATGAATATTTTGTTTTATCATAACCTGGTACAGCCCATTTACCTGAAAGTTCTTCTAAAGTTTGGGCACTACCTTTAGTTACATACTTGTATCTAGTATCAACAACTTCTTGCTTAAGTACGTCACTTGTAGCATAAGCTTTTAGATGTTGGATTTGGGCTCTTATCCCAATTCTTACGCTGCTAAATGTATTTCTTTCATCACCATTTCCAGTAGCACCTAACCCTGAGAAATTATTGTCCTCTGGTTTTACTATTCCACCATATTGGAAATATCCTGTTTCATGTAATGATTGTGCGATTACTATGTCTGCTCTAACTCCCTCTATAGCACTTTCTTCATAAGCTATATCTACAAATTCTTCAATAGTAGAATTTAGTTTATAACTAATATTCTTATTCTTCAAGAACTGCTTAAATTGTTCCTTTGTAACTTCAGAAGTTCCAATAATATTATGTCTGTCTTTAATAAGGTCAACTATAGTTTTTTCAACTTCTGGCTCTTTTTCTGGCTCAGTTGGAGTCGTTGAGTTATCAATTATTTGTATATAGCTATTACTTACATAACCGCTTTTTCCATTATAGTTTATTTCATACCATCCATTTAAAGAGTTTTTAATCTCTACTTCATCTCCATTTTTAAGACTTCCTATTACACTTGCTGAATTTGACGCTCCTCCTCTTACATTAAGAGTTGATGATATATTAATAACTTTACCTTTTTTATTTTCAGTTGAAGGAGTATTATTATTTGGCTTTTCTTCTTCAAAAGAACTACTTTTTATATAATCTTTATATACATAACCTATAACATCATAGTTGTAGCTGTTACTAGTTACTTTAGCTCTAACCTTATACCAACCATTTTCTTCTTTAAATATATCAACCTTTTGTCCTAGTTTTAGAGAAGTTAATACTTCCGATGAAGTTGATGGTGATTTTCTTAGATTTACTGAAGTAGATACATTATAAACCTCTCCTGTAGCAGTAACTTTTTCATCTGTAGGTGCTGATGCGTTTTCATTTCCAATAGCTGACTTTAGATAATCCCACAATTGAGGTTTGTCCCATATCATATATTTAGGACATATCTTTCCCGTTACATCATAATGTCTAACAACATTTTGAGCTGGTATGGCATACTTCTCCATTAGATACTTGGTTAATGCAATCCCATTCTCTAAAGTTTTATTAAAGTCATTATCTACATTTACACATAATTCTATTCCAATAGTGTTGGAGTTATTTATTATAGGATTACTTTTATCTCCTACATGCCATCCTCTCCAATTATTTTCTAATACCTGAATTATATTATTTTGATCCACGGTGTAGTGTGCCGAAGCTTGTGCATCTGGATGGTTTGCAAAATAATCCCTATTAGCTTGTGCATTTGCCCCAAATTTCCTATTATCTGTATCATGTATTACAATATACCTTGGAACTGTTGTTACTCCTTTTGAGTAATTTATATCTATAAGTTGTTTACTTAATTTAATTCCGTTTAGTGTAGGTGTGGAACTTGTACCCTGACCTTGAGTACTATTATCTGTATTTGTTGCAGCTTGAGCAATTTCTACTGAATGTGCCACATTAGCTATAATAGTAGACGACAATATAAGTGCTGATATTTTCTTCTTATTCATTGTTCTTCACTATTCTCCCTATTCTCTATAATATTCCTAAAAACTCTTACGAAAATTATACCATAAAATTATGTAATTTTTATATAAATAAATTTAATTTGATAATTAATACTTATTTAAGATAGAATAATTATAAAGTATTAATTTAGAATGGGGTGTATTAAATGATTTCAAACAAGCTAGTATCTCTATTTATAAAAAATAGTGATGACATTAGTAATGACAGGGTTAGAAACTCCTATGGACTACTAGCAGGTATTATTGGAATAATTATTAATATTATTTTATTTGTAATAAAGTTATCAGTTGGACTTCTATCAAGTAGTATTGCAATACTTGCTGATGCCTTCAACAATCTATCTGACGCAGCATCTTCCGTAATAACTATATTTGGGTTTATTATGAGTTCAAAACCTGCTGATGCTGAACATCCATTTGGCCATGGAAGAATGGAGTACATCTCTGCTCTCATTGTTGCTTTTATGGTGATGCTAGTAGGTGTACAATTTATAAAATCCTCTGTTGAGAGAATATTAAATCCTGAACCGGTTGTTTTTGAACTAATTCCATTTCTACTTCTATTAGCTTCTATAGTTTTTAAGTTATGGTTATCCAGCTTTAATAAACTTATTGGCAACAAAATAAATTCTACAGCTCTAAAAGCTACTGCTGTAGATGCACTTGGTGATGTAGTGACTACAACCGTTGTTGTATTCTCTTTTTTAGTGTCAAAATTTATAACTTTTCCTATAGATGGTTATATAGGAGTAGTGGTTGCATTAGCTATACTTTACTCTGGTTTTTCATTAGTTAAAGAAACTATAACACCACTTTTAGGAGCACCTGCTGATCCTGGCTTAGTAAAAGATATAGAAGATAATGTTTTATCTTATCAGTACATAACTGGAGTTCATGATTTAGTTATTCACAACTATGGTCCTGGTAAAACCATGGCTTCTATACATGCAGAAATACCTAGCGATATAAATATCATGAAGATTCACGATATAATAGATACTGCTGAGAGAGAAATATCTGAGAATCTTAAAATTTATTTAGTTATTCACATGGATCCTATTTGTATAGAGACAGAAGAAATAGCTGCTACAAAAGTTGATGTAGACATTATAGTAAGTTCCTACCCAATGATAAAATCTATTCATGATTTTAGGATAGTTGGTGAAGGAGAGAAAAAAAATTTAATTTTTGACATAGTAGTCAATTATCATTTGTTAAAAAAACAAACCACTGAAGATGATTTGAAAAATAATATTATCGATGCTATCAAAGAAAAGCACCCTCATTATAACTGTATAATTACAATAGATCACGATTATAATGAATAAAGAAAACCCTCTTTAGAAATAAAAATCTAAAGAGGGTTTAAATTATTTTTTGAAGTAATCTCCAAGTATTATTTTATTAGCAACATCTAAGGTTTCTTTTAAATGCTTTTCTTCTTCTTCGTTCTTTGGATTACCAATTATTTCTCCTGAATTAAGCACAGTAGTATCTCTATTGGTGTTAACTAAAACTCTTCCCATAGTCGTCTTTCCAAACTTTTCTCTATCTACTCCTAGTAAATAAGAGATTGTTGGTAGCATATCAACTTGCCCTCCATTAGCTTTAATTTCTTCTCCTTTAAGTGAAGGATTATAAATTATATATGGAATTTTCATATCAACCTTTTTCCACCAGTCACCTTCTAGTTTAATATCTTGTATTTTATCATTATAGAATTTGTGTATACCAGTGTGATCTCCATAAAGCATTATAACTGAGTTATTAAGCATCCCTTGTGCTTCTAACTGTTTTAAGAATTTTCCTACAACCTCATCTACATATCTTACACTTTGAAAATATCCTCCTAAAAGAGTTTCATCTAATTCTTTAGGAAGCTTTAGATATTTTTTATCTTCTGGTATCTCAAACGGCCCATGGCTTGTCAATGTAACCATATATCCGTAGAATGGGCTTTTCAAGTCCTTTAGCTTCTCTCCTACTTGTCTTAAATAAGATTCATCAGAAAGACCTAAACCTATTACCTCATCAACGTTAAAATAAGAAATATCGAAAATATTTTCAAATCCTAAACTGCCTTTATGAGCTTCTGCCCAGTTCCAATTTCCAGGAACTTCAGGATGAGTAGACATTGTTGTATACCCTTTATCCTTTAATATATTAGGTAAAGTTGTGTATCTTCTAGCTGTATAATCAAAAAATGTACTTCCATTTCTTACAGGAAAAACTGATGTATTAACCATTAAATCAGCATCTGAACTGGTTCCTGAGTTGTTTTGTTCATGGATATTTGAGAAATAAAGTGAATTTCCTAACATCTTATTTAAATTAGGAGTCAACTCCTGATCATAAATCTTTTGTCCTATAACAAAGTTTTCTAAAGATTCTACTTGTATAGCTATAAGATTTTTCCCTTCAAGCATTCCCTTATATTCATTATCTGCTATATTTTCATTATTAAAATTAAGCCAATCTTCTATTTTTGATTTATCTTCGCTAGTTAAATTAATATCTTTAACTTCTTTTAAATATTTATAAACATCATACCCATGATATCCTAATGGACTCATGTTAGACATGCTTTGAAATGGTGCCCAACAAGTTCTAAAAAGCATCTTGTCTCCATTTGTTTTATCATAAATATCTATTGTATAATGAGCATAAACTATATAACCACTACTCAGGATTAATAACAATACAAAAGCAACTACATTTCTTTTAAGTTCTTTATACTCTATTGAAGTTTTCAATAAAATTACCACAAAGATTATTATATCTACTAGAAACAATATGTCCACAGCTCTAAAATTCAATAAACTTTTTCCTAGTGGATTAAATGTTTCTGGATATAATAGGTGTCTTATAGATAAAAAAGTTCCATTAGCCCTATAATACCAAATATCAAACATAAAAAATAATGAAATAAGTACATCTATAATTAAATTGAAGCCAACTTTTGCTTTTCCTTTAAATAAATATGAAAAACTTATTATTACAATCGGTATAACTAAATGTGCTAATATATCAGGGGTTCCAAAATACATAGTCTTAAAATTTATAGAGGCAGATCCTACTGTCCTAAGCATAGAAAGATATATAGCACTTTTTAAAATAATAATAATATACGTAATTAAAGCAATAAAATCAACATATGTTCCAACTTTTCTTTGTTTCATCTAATTTTCCTCCATAAAAATACTCAACATCTATTATACAATAGTCTTTACAAAAAAATAGTGAAAATATTATTAATCTTATTTGTAATATTTTATAATTTTTGATATATTTATTATTAATGAATATATCTCATATTACTTAAGGGGGATTTTTATGATTTGTCCAAGATGTGGAAAAGAATATGATAATACTTTAGATTGTCCGTACTGTTCATCATTTAATAGTACAGAAGCCTATAATGAAAGTTATAATTATAATTCGTCTGAAATAACCGACAAGGATTTAGAATTATTTGTTGGATATAAGAAATCAGCTTATTATTTAACTAAATGGTATAATATGAAGATGGCTGCTTCTTCAGTTTCTTGGAACTGGCCGGCCTTTTTCTTTAGTTCAATATGGATGCTTTATAGAAAAATGTATGCTTATGGTTTCGCCTTACTTGCAGGTAACCTACTTCTAAATGTTATACTTAAAGATACACCTTTTGATAGTATCTTTGGCATTGCTATTTCTATAGCTTCCGGGGTTTTAGGAAATAAAATATATAATATTCATGTTACCAAGAAAATTACTGAAATCAAGTCGGTATCATCAGATTCAGAAATGGCTTCTAGAAGAATAGCTTATTCAGGTGGAGTTAATATTGCAATACCAATTATATTCGGAATACTAGCTGCATTTCTTATATTACTTATTATACTTGGAGTTATACTAGCTGCTTCTAGCCTTAATGGATTTTCTTATTAAATAAAAAAAGAGTTGTTGCACTAGGTAATTCGTGCACAACTCTTTTTTTATAAGAAACCATTCCTTTTATAGGACCTTTGATAAAAAGTCCTTTGTTCTATCATTTTGGGGATTAGAGAAAATTTCTTCTGGTGTACCTTGCTCCACCACATTTCCTCCATCCATAAATAAAATTCTATCTCCAACTTCTCTTGCAAATCCCATTTCATGAGTTACTACAACCATTGTCATACCTTCGCTTGCTAGAGATTTCATAACAGCCAAAACTTCTCCAACCATCTCTGGATCTAATGCAGATGTAGGTTCATCAAATAACATTACATCAGGTCCCATAGCTAAAGCTCTTGCTATAGCTATTCTTTGTTTCTGTCCACCTGAAAGTGATGCAGGATAAGCATTTGCTTTATCTTCAAGACCTACTCTTTTCAAAAGGTTCATTGCTATTTTAACAGCCTCATCTTTAGTTAAGCCTTTTACTTTAATCGGGGACAAAGTTATATTATCTAAAACAGTTTTATGTGGGAAAAGGTTAAAACTTTGAAAAACCATCCCCATCTTCTGTCTTATCTTATTAATATCTGTTTTTTTATCAGTTAAATTATTACCTTCAAAAATTATTTCACCATCTGTAGGTTCTTCAAGAAGGTTAAGACATCTTAAAAAGGTAGATTTCCCTGAACCAGAAGGACCTATAACTACTACAACTTCACCCTTCTTTATATGTTCATTTACTCCCTTTAAAACTTCATTTTGTCCAAAATATTTGTGTAAATTATTAACGTGAATCACTTGCCTTTAACCTCCTCTCTACAACACCCATAATTCTTGTTAAAATAAATGTTATAACAAAATATATAAGCGCTGCTACTATTAGTGGTTCAAAAGGTATAAAGGATGCTGCTCTTACAGTCCCTGTATTATACATAAGTTCCGCTACTCCAATTACAGAAACCATTGATGACTCCTTTATAATAGAAATAAATTCATTTCCTAATGCTGGTAGAATATTTTTAAAAGCCTGAGGAATAATTATTTCTCTCATAGCTAATCCTTCTTTCATGCCAAGACTTCTTGCAGCTTCCATCTGCCCTCTATCTATAGCTTGAATTCCGGCTCTAATTATTTCAGCAACATAAGCTCCCGAATTCAATGAAAGGGCTATTATACCAGTCATTATATCCGGTAAATCTACACCTATTACTAAAGGTAATCCTATATAAATGATCCAAATTTGAATTAATAGAGGTGTTCCTCTAACAAACTCAATATATGTTACTGCTATTGCTTTTAAAACCTTAAACTTAGATAGCTTCATAAGGCTTAAAACCAATCCCAGTATAGTTCCAATGATTACAGCAGATAATGCTAATATTAATGTAGTTTTAGTTCCAACTACAAAATAATTGCTATATTTTGATAAAAAATCAAAATTAAATTCCAAGACTCTACCCCCGTACGGCTAATATTATTCTCCCATTGCAGCATTTGCATCTTCAAAGAACTTTGTTAAGCTTCCATCTTTCTCTAATCTATCTAAGGTTTTATTTATAGCTGCTTGTAAATCAGATTCACCTTTAGTCATAGCTATTGCGTATCCACCAACTTCATCTGCAAGGGTTACCTTAGATAAAGCTAATCCTGGATTGTTTTTAACATAAGCTTCTGCAACTGGTTGTTCTAATAAAACTGCTTCAATTTTCCCATTCTTTAAGTTCATTACAACATCGCCTGTTTTTTCTAAAGCATTTACATCAGGGCTAGTTACCTTTTCATTAACTAATTCTTCTTGTACAGTTCCTTTTTGTACTCCTATTTTCTTTCCACTTAAATCTTCAATTTTAGCATATTTATCCTTATTTGCTTCTTGAACTACAAATACGTTGTCTGTTTTATAGTACATACTAGAAAAATCTACTGCACCTTTTCTTTCTTCTGTTGGAGTCATTCCAGATAAAATTACATCTAGCTTTTTACCTTGAAGAGCCCCTAATAATCCGTCAAATCCCATTTCTTTTATCTCTAACTCAACGCCTAAATCTTTAGCTATTTCTTTAGCTATCTCTACATCCATTCCAACTACATTTCCTTTTGTATCTTTTGATTCAAATGGTGGAAAGTCTGGTGAAGTTCCCATTACTAGCTTTTTATTAGCTTTTATTTGATCTAGTGCACTTTTACTTTGTTCTTCTTTCTTACCACAAGCCATTAACCCCATAGCCATAACGCCTACTAAACTAGCTGCTACAATCTTACTAACTATTCCTTTTTTCATTTATAAATTTCCCCCTTAATTAAAAGCAATCTTCTTTATTTTTTATAAGGATAATTATACAACCTAACTTTATAAATATGCAATAACTTTTTTATAATTTTTTCATAAAAATATTTAACATTTTTCTTAATTTCTAGCATAGACTTTTACTACTATTTTATCTGATTTATAGCTACTAATCTATGAAGTGCTCTCGTGCTCATAATATATTTAATTAAATCTTCTTTTTCTTCTGTACTTTCATCAACAATAATAACTCCATCAAACTCTAAGCCTTTAGCATAATATGATGGTATTACAACAATTCCACCTTTATATATTATGTCCTCTCTATTGAAAACAACTAAATTATTTTTCTCTTTAAGCTGATTTCCAAGCTCTTTTATACCTTCTGATGTTCTCTTTATAATAGCAATACTATCTATTCCGCTATTTTTCATATCTTCTATTGAGTTATTTATTATTTCAACTATCTCTTCTTTTTTAACATTATACTCTTGAACCTCATCACCTTTTCTTACTAACGGAACTATCTTATCTTCTTTTAAATACCTATTAGCGTATTCCATGATATCTTGAGTAGATCTATAACTTTTATTTAACTTAAATTCTTTTACATCACCAAATACAGTATTTAAATTTAGCATAGCTGGAGTTTCTTCAACTTTTATTAATCTTTGATTTGAATCTCCTAATATAGTAAAGTTATTACACCCAATATATTCTTTTATCGCTTTGAATTGTAATAAAGAGTAGTCTTGAGCTTCGTCGATTACTATATGTTTAATATCCCCTTTATATTTAATTCCCCATAGTTTCACCATTAAATATAAAATTGGAGCTATATCTAAATGAGTTAAATCCTTATTCCCATTTATTTTATTATAAAACTCTACAGGATCTTCAGGATTTATCAATTCCTCTAAATTTTTTCTTGTATTCATAAGTTCTCTAACAATTTCTCTTATTCCATTTTTTCTTCTAAATTCTATATTTACTTCTTCCAAAAACAACTCATCTTTAGATAAATTATTTTTATATTCTTCTATTTCCTTATTTAACTGCCATACTTTTTCATCTCTTTTATTTTTGACCTTAGACATTATTACTCTTTTAACTTTTTCGCTTCTTTTAAATAAAGGCATATATTTAAAATCTTCAGAAATTAACTTGTGTATATCTTCTTTTTTATATACTATTTCATTAAAATAATAAACATCTTGATATTTAAAGTATTCCTTTTCTGATTTTTCTATTATGTCGTCTATAAAGTGCATAAACTTCTCAGATGACTTATATTTTATCTCTTCCAAGAAATATTTATCTTCATTTAATACTTTTTCAATAAAATCTTGGAATTCCATCACTTTAATATCACCCAGTTCATTAAGTGCAAAATTTAAGAAGGTATCTTGTATAACACCAACCTCACCTAAGCTAGGTAATACTTGAGAAATATACTCCATAAATATAAAATTAGGACCTAATATTAAAACTTTTCCCTCTAATTGTTTTCTAAAATTATATAATAAGTACGCAACTCTATGCAGTGCGATAGTTGTCTTTCCACTTCCAGCTACCCCATCTACAAGAATGTTACTACTTCTATCCATTCTTATAATTTCATCCTGTTCTTGTTGGATTGTCATTATTATATCTTGAAGCTTACTATCCGAATTAGAGCTTAAAACCATTTGTAATATATCATCTTTAACATCTACAGCTGAATCAAATATTCCTTTCAATTCACCTCTTTTTACTATTATCTGTCTTCTACCTAATATATCAGTATCTATTTCTCCCATTGGAGCTTTATATGCAGCTTTCCCTAGTGTTCCATTATAAAATAGAGATGCTATGGGTGCTCTCCAATCTATAACCACTGCCTCAAGTTCAACTTCACTAGTAACTCCAAATCTACCTATATACATTGTCTCTGGGTATTGCTCATCTTCTTCTATAAAAGTGATTCTTCCAAAGTATGGGGATTCTTGCAAAATAGTAAGTTCTCTTAACTTCCTATCTATACTTTTATAAGCTTCTTCTTTTGCATATCTTTCATGATCAAAAAATTCTATAACAGCATCTTCATCATCTCTATATTCTTCTACAAACTTTTTTCTATACTCTAATATATAATCTGTAATTGCTTTTCTCTTTGCAATTCCTAATAGAATTTCTTTTTTTATAATTTCTAATGTTTCATATAGTTTTCTTTTTTCAACTAAAAATTCTACTTGTTTTTCTTTATCAATGTTTAATAGTTTATCTTCCATAATAACATCCTTTCCTAATAGCGACATAAAAGAGTTTCCTACGGAAACTCTTTTATTATCTTAATTATCATCACTAGACTTTATCTCATCACTTTCAACATCATTTTTGATTTCAATAAATTCTATCTTCTCTTCTTTATCCTCTTCTGTTTTAACTGAATTATCTATACTGTTTATAGATTTTGCATATACAGCTTTTTTAGCCTTTTCTCTATCTTGTCTCTCTTTATCTTTTTCTTCTTTTATGGCTCTTAGTTCTGGATATTTTTCAAATATAAACTCCATAAACTCATCACCCATTAAAGTTTCTTTTTCTAAAAGAGCATTTGATATATCAGCAAGTAATTCTTTATTGTTTTCAAGAAGCTCTATGGCTTTTTTATGGCAAGCTTTTATTATTTTTAAAGTTTCTTCATCAACTCTAGTTAAGGTTTGTTCAGAACAGTTAGCTACACTTCTTCCATCTAGATATCTGTTCCTAACATTTTCTAAAGCCATCATATCAAAAGTTTCAGTCATTCCATATATTGATACCATACTTCTTGCAGATTGAGTCGCCCTCTCTATATCATTTGAAGCTCCAGTAGATATTATATTAAACTCTACTTCTTCAGCAGCTCTACCACCAAGCATAACTGTAATTTGATCTAACATCTCATCTTTAGATACAAGATATTTTTCCTCTTCTGGAAGTTGCATGGTGTATCCTAATGCACCCATAGTTCTTGGCACTATAGTTATCTTATGAACTGGATCGGTGTTTTTTAATAAGGCTGCAACTAAAGCATGCCCAACTTCATGGAAAGCAACAATCTTTTTCTCCATAGGAGAAAGAATTCTGTCTTTCTTTTCCTTACCAGCTATAATAACTTCAACAGCTTCTTCTAAGTCTTCTTGACTAACAACTGCTCTCTTGTGTTTTACTGCTCTTAAAGCTGCTTCATTAACGATATTTGCAAGGTCTGCACCTACTGCTCCTGGAGTTGATTTTGCAATAGCTTCTATATTAACATCGCTAGATAGTTTTACATCTTTTGAATGTACCCTAAGGATTGATTCCCTACCTATTAAGTCTGGTCTATCAACTATTACTCTTCTATCAAATCTTCCTGGTCTTAATAAAGCCTTATCTAAAATCTCTGGTCTATTAGTTGCAGCAAGTATAACTACACCTTTTGAGGAATCAAAACCATCCATTTCAGCAAGAAGCTGATTTAATGTCTGCTCTCTTTCATCATTTCCACTTATATTTCCTTCTCTACTTTTACCAATAGCATCAATTTCATCTATAAATATTATACAAGGTGCTTTTTCTTCTGCTTGCCTAAACAAATCTCTTACTCTAGAAGCTCCCATTCCTACAAACATTTCAACAAAATCTGAACCTGATAAAGAAAAGAATGGTACTTTTGCTTCACCTGCTACAGCTTTAGCTAATAAAGTTTTACCTGTTCCTGGAGGTCCAACTAGTAATGCTCCTTTAGGTAATCTAGCACCTATTTGTGTATATCTTTCTGGCTTATGTAAAAAATCTACTATTTCTTTTAAAGATTCCTTAGCTTCTTCCTGTCCAGCTACATTTTCAAAGGTTATTCCAGTTTCATCCTCGGCATACAGTTTAGCTGTGTTTTTTCCAAAGGACATAACTCCTCCACCCATCTTTTTATCCATTTTGCCAAACATAAGTCTAGATAAAAAGAATAATAAAATAAATGGTCCAACCCAATATAATAGTAAGTCTAATATAGGAAATGCCTCCGGTTGCTTACCTTCATAATCTACTCCAGCTGAATCCAATTCTTCTATGAGTTTATCATCATTAAGTGGTATAACATAAACACTCTTTCCGTAGTATTCACTATCTTTAGTAGGCGTAATCGTAATTATGTTATCTGCAATCACTATTTTTTCTATTTGCTTTTCACTAATCATTTCTTTAAATTCATTATACTTAAGTTTTTTTGTCATTAACGCACTTTTAGAGTAATTTATAGCTACAACAAAAACTAAAGCTATAACCCCATAGATAACGTATTTTAACATCTTATTATTTTTAAACATAAAACATTTCACCTCTTTTTCATTCGTCTACTTTAACATTCCTACTCTATTAAATGGAAATACTCTTACTTGCGCTTTTCCTTTAATTTCATGTCCATCAATATATGGATTTGCCCAATATCTAGCGTCAGCAGAATTTGCTCTATTATCTCCTAAAAAGAAATATTTTCCTTCTGGAACAGTAAAATTACCATTATATATTGATGGATTTTTTACATACTCTTCATTAATTTCAGTTCCTTCTACAAATACTTTTCCTTCTTTTATTTCTACCGATTCTCCAGGTAAAGCTATTAATCTCTTAATTAAAGTATCCCCAAGTTCATTAGAATAAAAAACTATTATATCTCCTCTTTGTAACTTTTCTAAATTATATACTTTTGTTACAAATAACTGATCCCCTTTTTCCAATGTTGGTTTCATTGATTCACTTGGTATATATACTTTAAATAAAAGAAATTTATTTATTATTAATGTAGCAATTAAAGCTAGTACTACAGGTAATATCCAGTCAAATAAAAATCCTTTCATCCCCGATACCTTTTTTGTTTCTTCTTCTTTAATATTTTCTTCAATATCTTTGACTTCACTAACATTGTCTTCGTTAATATTCTCTTGCATTTACTCCTCCCACATACCTTCCATTAGTTTTTTAATCTCATCTTTTCTCTTAATTGTAGCCTCTTCATCTACATAATATCCATCTTCTCTTTTTAATATAACCTTACCTTCTTTAACAATACCAAAAATATTTGTCAATTCTATATCAACCATCTCTTTTTTTTCAGTTTCGCATACAGCATATCTACCTTCAATCCTATCAACTATATAGATTGATGACATTTTTCCTCCTCCTTAAAAGGTTCTCTTTAATTATATCATATTTAAAATAGTTTTAATGTATGAGTTTTATTTTACCTCTTATAAACAGAAAAAGCTATATAGTTTTATAAATTTTTTGAAAATTAAAAGACGACTAAGTCGTCTTTTATTAATTATATTTCATTTCTAATTAAATCTTCATAGGTTTCTCTTTTACAAATCAATTTTTCATTATTATTTTGAACCATAACTACTGCAGCTCTTGGAGTCTTATTATAGTTATTTGACATTGAATATCCATATGCTCCAGTTGACAATATTGCTAATATATCTCCACTATTAACTTTCTGCATTTCAATAGAATTTAAAAGTATATCTCCTGATTCACAGCATTTACCCGCAATAGCTACTCTTTCTCTATAATCACTTATTACATTGTTAGCTACTAAACATTCATACTCAGCTCTATATAATGATGGTCTTATATTATCTGTCATCCCACCATCAACAGATACATACTTTCTAATTCCAGGAATCTCTTTTATTGAACCAACAGTATAAATAGTAGTTCCCGCATTACCTACTATGGATCTTCCTGGTTCTATAGTAATTATAGGTCTATCTATATTTAAGTCTTCACATACCTTATCTACTTTATCTAATATGGCTTTGCAATAATCACCAGTTTCTTTAGGACTATCTCCATCAGTATAAAATATACCAAAACCTCCACCTAAATCTAACTCTGGCACAACATATCCTGTTTCTTGTTTGATTTTATATATTAGATTTAGCATTATTTCAGCTGCATCCTCATAAGGTTCAATATCAAAAATTTGTGATCCAATATGGCAATGTACTCCACAAAGTTCAACATTTTGTAGATCTATAGCTTTTCTTACTGCATCCATAATTATATTTCCAACTGGTGCAAAACCAAATTTTGAATCGATTTGACCTGTTTTTATATATTCATGAGTATGGGCTTCTATACCTGGAGTTATTCTTAAATATATTTTTTGCACCTTATTATTTTCTTTAGCTATTCTATCTACTTGTTCCATTTCATAAAGATTGTCTACAACAAATCTTCCAACCCCATAACTTACACCTAAATTAATTTCATCTATAGTTTTATTATTTCCATGAAAATATATTTTTTCTAAAGGAAACCCTGCTCTCTTTGCAGTAAAAAGTTCTCCACCCGATACAACATCAAGATATAAGTTTTCCTCCATAACTAATCTACACATATCTAAAGTTAAAAATGCTTTTCCTGCATAAGCTACTCTATTACCTCTAGCTTCGCATAGAAACTCATTATAATAATCTCTACAATTTGAGCGTATAAGCTCCTCATCCATTATATATAAAGGAGTTCCATATTTTGCTGCTAATGCGCTTGTATTTATTCCTCCGATTGTCAAATGATTGTTTTCTACTTTCATGCTACCAAATAATTTCATTTTTAATTCCCCCTTATTTATTTACCCCAAAAACAAAAGTCACAGAAAAATCTGTGACGGATAGAGTCTCAATATAGGTTCTTGTAAAAGGCAACTATGAATGAATCACCATTGATAATATTACAATCAGCCTACCTTGTAGCTCTCCACATAACGTGACAGTCAGGCACATATTATGTACATGACCAGAGATAAATCCTGCCGGTATTAACTCTTCGGCTGTTGTTCCTTTCTCTAGACATCTTAGCTTGCCGGCTCAATCTAAATACTATTAACTAACAGCACCTCTACCCTAGGTATATATATTCTATATATACTATTCAACTTATTGATACAATGATATCATATTAAATATATTTGTCAACACTTTTTTATGAATTTCTGTACTTATCCATTAAGTCACTCATAATATCTCCACCTAATGGAGGTGTATAAGTTATAGCATTGGCACCAGCTAGTATTGTTTCTCTGATACTTTCTTCTGTAGGTCCTCCTGTTGCTATAACTGGAAATTCAGGATATTGGTCTTTTATTCTCTTTACTATAGCTGCAGTATCTTTACCACCTGATACATTTAGTATAGTGGCTCCTGATTCTATTCTTTCTTCTATGTTTTCATTTTCAGACACCATAGTAACTATAACAGGTATATCAATAGTGTTTCTAATTTTTTTAATTATTTCATTTGATGTTGGAGCGTTGACAACAACCCCCATAGCACCTTTAAACTCTGCATCAAGAGCTAAGTTTACTACTCTTTTCCCTTGAGTTATTCCCCCACCTACACCACAAAAAACAGGCACATCTGCCGCCATAACTAATGCTTGAGTTATTAATGGTTGAGGCGTGAAGGGATATACAGCTATAATCGCATCAGCATTGGTGTTTCTTATTATAGCAACATCAGTTGTAAATAGTAACGACTTAATTCTTTTACCAAATATTTTTATTCCACTACAATTTCTTATAATAGTAGGTACTTCAATTACATGGTTTCTTAGTATGCCTTTTATTTCTGGTACAAATTTAGATTCTTTTATCGACATATGTTTTCCCTCCACAAAGTATTATAAATATATTATAATACTTATAAATATACTAATAAATGGTTTCAACTTCAATTTTATAAATTTTATTTTAAGGGGGTATATATGACCGCAACAAAAAAACTAATAAAAAATTATTCTTATTATTTTCTTCTTTATGGATTGATGATCATAATCCCACTGATTTCTACAGAACTTAATATACTTTATTTAGGATTAAAAAGTATTCTAACTACTCCAGATATCCTTCTAACCGACTATTTCGCCATAGGTGGAATTGGAGCCACCTTCATAAATGTTGGGTTGACTGGTTTATCAATGATAGCTCTTTTAATACACATTGGAGTAAAGCCAAATGGTTCTACTATAATGTCTTTATGGCTAACTACTGGATTTTCTTTTTTTGGAAAAAACATAATAAACATATGGCCAATTATTATAGGGGTTTGGCTATTCTCTAAATACAAAAAAGAACCTTTTCTTAATTATATATTAATAGCTTTACTTGGTACAACATTATCGCCTACTGTAACTCAGCTGAGTTTCACTAGTCAATTTTCTTTTGTTGAAGGTTATGTACTTGGATTTTTATTAGGAATATGTATTGGATTTATTTTACCTCCTATTTCATCCTATTGTTTAAGACTTCACCAAGGATTTAATCTATATAATTTAGGGTTCTCTGGAGGCCTTTTGGCAATGTTTATAATGTCAATTTATAGGTCTTTGGGAATAGACTTTGAAAGCAACCTGATTTTATTTCATGATAGCCACAAATTTTTATCTATAATTGTGGTAATTATATGCATATCATTACTACTAATATCATTAACAGGTAATAATAAATATAATATAGTAAACTCCCTAAGGTTAATAAATAAATCTTCTGGAAGACTTGTAAGTGATTATTATTTAATGTATGGAAATCGTGTATATGCAAATATGGGTCTCATGGGGTTGATATCTTTAATTATAGTATTTATACTAGGAGGAGAGTTAAATGGCCCTTTGATGGGTGCAATTTTTACAATAATAGGATTTTCAGCTTTTGGTAAACATCCCAAAAACACATTACCCGTTATTTTAGGTGCAACCCTATCAGCTTCTATTAATATACTTGATGTGAACTCACCTCAAATGTTGATTTCTATACTATTTTCTACTTGTTTAGCTCCAATAGCCGGTAACTTTGGTTTCATATATGGAGTAATAGCTGGATTTTTACACGTATTTTTAGTTACTAATATAGGATATGTCCACGGAGGACTGAATTTATATAATAATGGTCTATCAGGAGGTTTTGTTTGTGTAATTATGCTTCCTCTTATACATGCATTTAAAAAGGAGAATGTAAATGAAAAACACAATTGATAAAAGTATAAAAATGTTAAGTGAGCTAACTGCTTATTTTTATAAATTAGGAGCCACTTCTTTAGATATTGAAACCTGCAATGAAAACAGCATAAAAATAAAAATTAGCGGCAAAACAGATAACTTTACCTCTTCTGATTTAGAAGATATAAATAGAGTTTTAAGTGTTCCTAGATTACATGAAATTGAAGAATATTATTGGGAATTAAATGGTGATTTTCACTCTTCCTCAGAACTTTCGTTATTAGGAATGATGATAGATCATTTTGAAATAAATTATAAAAACAACCTTTTAACTATATCTGTAGAAAGATATAATTAGAAATAAGCAGATAAATATGGTTTTATCTGCTTATTTCACAAGTAAAAGCTTTAGTTCCCTTATATCCTATCTCTTTAAGAACCTTTTTAACAACTTTTTTACCTACTTCATCTTCGCTCATTTCACATAAAGCATCCTCTATTTTGCTCCAATCAATCCATTCAACTTCTGATGATTTATTAATTTCTCCACTTTTATATTTCGCCATATAAGTTAACATTAATAAATCCTTATCCTTAACAAAATCACTACCTAAATACTTTATATCTTCAATTTCTATACCAGTTTCCTCTTTAACTTCCCTATATACAGTATCTTCAACAGTTTCATTAGTTCCAACATAACCAGAAACTAGTACCTTTGAATTTTTAAAAATGTAGCTTTGCTTTAATAATAGTATTTCATCGTCCTTAACCACAGCTATTACTGCACATGGTTTAGGAGTATCAAAAAACATCATATCATCACTACTACAATAAGGAACCCCACCTTCATCCCAGCTATCTCTTATCTCTAACTTTTTTCCACACAATGGACAAAATTTAAACTTCATTTTTTGTTCCTCCCCATCAAACTAGAACTTCCTCACTGGAGTAAGTTCGAAGAACTAAATCAAAGATTTAGATTCTCACTTTCACTTCCTTAAAAATGCTTATAGAGTCTTCGGTAACCCTACAGTTATATGCAAATATATCTACGCCATTTTCTTTTGCAAATTTAACCGCTTTCCCAAAGTTCTCATCCATTTCATAATTAGGTCTAAAATTATTTACTTCTTCCATTTGAATTAAGAAAAGTATTCCAGCACCTTTTCCTTGTTTTTTAGCTTCCACTAATTCTAATACATGTTTTGTTCCTCTTTCAGTTGGAGCGTCTGGAAACCTTGCTTCACCACTAAATTCTAAAGTAACTCCTTTAACTTCTAAGTAGTACTCTTCTCCAAAATCATTACTTAACTTAAAATCAAATCTACTTTTCCCAAATGTTTTTTCTCTCTCAATTAAATTATACACTTTTAGTGAAGGTATGACACCATTTTCTAACGCCTCTCGTACTACTTTATTTGGTACCTGTGAATCTATGCTGATTAATTTATCTTCTTTATAAACAGCCATTAAGTCATACCTTGTTTTTCTACTAGGATTTAACTCTTCTCGAAGTATAACCGCAGCTCCTTCTTTAAGAATTTCTCTACATCTTCCTGTATTAGGAACATGTACAACCTCCTCTTTACCATCAACTAATACACGTGCATTAAATCTATTTGGCCTTTTTATAAACTTTGCCCTTTTAATATTATTTTTAAATATCATTTATTTACCGCCTTTTATTATTATCAACATAATCCACAATACTTTTCCACAGCTCTGTGGATAGTTTTTTCTTCTATTACTTAAAAATAGCATCTACTTATCTTAGATAAATAGATGGCTATTATGACATTTTATTTATTATACTTTTTCAAAACATCCTCAATTTCCTCTATAGGAATAGGTTTAGAAATATAATAACCTTGAATTAAATCACAGTTATTATTAATCAAATATCTATACTGCTCCTCAGATTCTACCCCTTCAGCTACAACTTCTAAATTCATTTGATGCGCTAGCTTTATTATTGTACCTACTATAGCATTATCATCTTTTTCATTACATAGTTCATCTACAAAAAGTTTATCAATTTTTAAGGTATCAAATGGGATATCTTTTAGATAAGTAAGGGATGAATATCCTTTTCCAAAATCATCTAAAGATATTTTTACACCGATCTTCTTTAATTCATTAATTTTAGATATATTTGTTTCTATGGATTCCATTAAAATTGACTCTGTTATCTCTATATTAATATATCTAGGGTCAACTCCACTTCTTTTTATGATATCATTAACCATATCAATAAAATCTTTTTGAACCAATTGTATTACAGATACATTTACTGCTACACTTATATTTTTTTCGCCTTTATTATGCAAGCTTTTAATAAAATAGCATGCATTCTCTAACACCCATCTTCCTATAGGTATTATCAATCCAGTTTTTTCAGCTATACCTATAAATTTAAATGGTGATACAAGTCCTAAGTTTGGATTATTCCATCTAATAAGTGCTTCAAATCCATCTATCCTAGAGTCATATGGATTATATTTAGGCTGATAATGTAATATAAACTCATTGTTCTCAAGAGCTGTTCTTAGATTATCTTCCATAATAACCATTTCCACTATATCATCATTCATCCATTGTTCAAAAAATACATAATTTCTTTTCCCCGACTCTTTAGCCTTGTACATTGCAGTATCAGCATTCTTAAATAATTCTTCAAAGCTATCGCCATCCTTAGAATATAATGCAGCTCCAAAGCTTGCAGAAGTAATAATATTTATACCATTTATAACTATACTATTTCTTAGCTCCTCTAACATATTATTAAGATATGACTCAACACTCTGCTTTTCATAAACGTTAGTAATTAAAATTAAAAATTCATCTCCCCCTAGTCTAGCAACAATATCTGATTCTTTGGTACATTTTTTAATTCTATTAGCTATTTCTATTAATAGCTTATCCCCTATAGTATGTCCAAAAGAATCATTAATATTTTTAAAATTATCTAAATCCATAAATATTAGTGCATTGCTATCTGATCTGGTTATAACTTCATTAAAATTATTTACGAACTGAGTTCTATTAGCTAATCCAGTAAGATTATCAAAAAAAGCCATTTGTTTTATTTTTTCTTCATGTATCTTTTTATCATGTATGTCAGAGTGAGAGCCAACTATTCTAAAAGGTTTTCCATTATTATCTCTCATAGATTTGCCTCTAGCATGAATCCATTTATATTCTCCGCTACTAGTAAGTATCCTATAACTACATGAAAAACTATCAGTACAACCACTTGCTATTTCTTCAATTGAATTTTTAGCTATATAATAATCCTCAGGGTGTACAAGCTCAAACCACTTATCCATATCTACAGTTTTTTCAATAGGTAATTCAAAGATCTTATGCCATCTTTCAGAAAAATATCTCTCACCTGTCTCTAGATTTATTTCCCATATACCATCATTAGTGGTCTCAAAAATAAGCCTGTACATTTCTTCATTTTTCTGAATAACTTCTTTATTTTCCTCAAGCTGCTCATATTGAGTTCTAAGTTCTTCATCTGATGCTGCCAGTTCTTCATATAATGCCGATAATTCATAGTTATTCTTCATTAATTTTTTCTCAGCTTTTTTACGACTTATAATATTTATAAGCATAATAAAAACCAGTGATAATAAAAGCAATATTATAGAAATAACTATCCATATTAACTTCTTATATGTTTTATACATACTAGGCTTTTCATTTATTATAATACTTCCAGCTGGCAAATCCTTTTCAGATATGTCATACATCTGCATTACATTATAATCATATATATTTTCAGTAGAATATTCCGAATTTAATGGAATATCATCTGCTTTTTCTCCACTTAATATTCTAGCTGCCATCTTCCCAGCATCCTTACCATGTCCTTCTGCTGTTAGGAGACTTCCTCCCAAAGTTCCATATCCTAAATTCATCTCATAAAGTTGAAATATAGGTCTATGAATTTTTGAACTTAAAAGCCTCGTCATATTTTCAACATCTAAAGTTTTTTCATTTATATCTCTTGTATACGATGAGAGCAGCACTATACTATCTTTATCTATTTCTGGTAAGGTATTATCTAAATCATCTATGGCTATATTGTTTAATTGCACTAAATTTATATTTCTGCCTATTTCATCTAATGCATTTTTTACTTCATTAAAAGACCCTATTCCAGTTTCTGTATTGTCATGTATTAAATAGATATTTTTTGCTTTTGGAATTATATTAAGTGCTGCTTCTATAGTTCCTTTTGCATCTATACTTTCAAATATCCCTGTGATGTTATCCTGACCCTTTATCATATGTCTAGCAACATCTTCATACACTCCTGAAAAAATAACTGGCACATCTTTAAACAGTTCATTTCTGTTATTAATTACAAATTCAAGTGCAGAATCATCCGTAGTTATTATTTCATCTATATCCATTTTCCCATACTTATATTTTATAAGCTCTTTAAATAATTCCACATTACGTTCCTCTGGATAGTTCTTCCAATCCATATATTCTATATGAATATTAACCTCCGGTACATAATCTTTTATTTGCTCTACTATCCCGTCTACTTCATTATTAGTCCATGAATAAGCTGAATCATATGAGTTTAGAATTAATACTCTTTTATCTTTAATTTCTTGTGAGTGTACAGTTTCAGGATATATTAATAAATTTAATAAGAATGTAATAACCATTATCTCTTTAATAAATGTTTTAATGTGCCTTTTATTTTTACATAAATATCTGTCCCTAAACACCCTATCACCCCACCAAAAATGTCTTTTTATTCTTTTTCTACAAATTTCTTTATTAACATTATAATATATTGGAAAACCATTGTCTATTAAGGATAGTTATTTAAGTCATTTAAATATTTAGTATATAAATTTTTAACACAAAAAACCACTCTTTAATGAGTGGTGTAAATTCTTATTAATAAAATTATTACATATATATAAACTCCTTATATCTGCAGCTATAGGGAGTTATATAGATTATGGTGACCCCTAGGGGAATCGAACCCCTGTTACCACCGTGAGAGGGTGGTGTCTTGACCGCTTGACCAAGGGGCCATAATATTTGGCGACTTC